>JBHHXG010000008.1:0-35814 GCA_046756985.1 Mariprofundaceae bacterium
TTCGCATCGCAAGCGCTCTCCGCTGTTTCGGCAAACTGGCAGGCATGGGCGAGCGGACAGTCTGTGCAAAGAGGTTTGACCCGGCAGTGCCGCTTGGCATGTTCGACAATCAATGCATGGAGTTCCTGGAAGATGCGGATGCTGCTGGGGAGCCTGGCATGAAAAAAGGCCTGGGTTTCAGCGTAATCGGTATTCTCGGGCAGGGAACCAAGACGTGAAAAGATGCGACGGGTATAGGCATCAACGACAAAAACCGGTTTATCAAGTGCATATAAAAGGATGGAATCTGCCGTCTCCGGCCCGATGCCATGGACCCGCAGCATCTGCTGGCGAAGACTGCTGGTGGGCCAGCGCCTGAGCTGCTGATCGCGGCCATGCTCCAGATAAAACAGGCACAGTTGCTGCAGGCGCCGTGCCTTCTGGCGGTAAAAACCCGCCGGACGAATGATTTCTGCAAGCTGTTCCGGATTGCTGGTAGCGATACGTTCGACATCCATCATGTCCGCCGCTTTGAGGTTGGAGATGGCCTTTTCGACATTTTTCCAGTTTGTATTCTGCGTCAGGATCGCACCGACCATAACCTCAAACGGCGTGTCCGCCGGCCACCAGCCCTGCGGCCCATAGCTTGACATCAGGATATGGTAGACCTGCAACGGGCTGATCAATGTGCGCGTGCCTTGCAGCATGGACCCTCCTCCAGCGCAAAGGAAACGTTGCAGATTACGCTTCTTCCCGTATCTGTAAAGACCCTGCGGCTGCAAGGGCTATCGGGCTGTTTGTCTGAGAGCCTTCACTTCGCCGGGCTTCAATGTCCGCCAGGCTCCCTTTGGCAAGTCTCCCAGTTGCAGCGATGCGAAACGGACGCGAATCAGCCTGCGCACCTCGTGCCCGCAGGCCTGCAATGTTCTGCGCACTTCGCGCCAGCGCCCGCGGCGAATGGTGATCGTCAGCCAGCTATGGCCCTTTGTTTCGGCATCGACGATGACTTCCCATGCTTCACTGACATCCTGCCGCCCCATGTTGATACCGCCCAGACGCAGTTTTTCCAGTGTTTCCATGGAAGGATGACCGGTGATGCGTGCCCGGTACTGACGGGGGATAGCGGAGCGCGGAGCAATCAGTTGCTGCGCCAGCTGCCCGTCATCGGTCAGGATTAACAAGCCCTCGCTGTCCATGTCCAGGCGTCCAACTGACTGAACATTTGGCGCCAGGTTAAGGTGATCGTAAATCAACGGCCTGCCTCTGGCGTCTTTGCGGGAACACAGTAATCCAGGCGGTTTATGGTACAGAATATAGGTTTTATTCGTTTGCGGTGAGACGAGTTTGCCGTCCACAGAAACCCGGTCCTCTGCCTTGACGATCAGCCCCGGTTCGGTCACTGCTTCGCCATTGACCGACACACGACCGGTATGAATCCAGCGATCAGCTTCGCGCCGCGAACACAGGCCACAGCTGGCGAGATAGCGATTGATGCGCTCGCCTGTCTGTTGTGGATCAGGCTTGCGCTGCTGTCGATTCTGCTTCGCTGGATTCGCTTTGCTGGTTTTCGGTTTCATGCACGATATTCTCTTCAACAATCTGCTGGATTTCATCCTCATCCATCAGTTGCGACGAGTCGGGCAGATCCTGCAGCGAGTTCAGGCCGAAATCGATCAGAAATTGCTTGGCAGTGCCATACAGATGCGGTCGGCCCGGCACTTCCTTGCGCCCCAGCACTTTGACCCAGCCGCGTTCCTGCAGGCCCATCAATACCGAGCTGGATACCTTGACGCCGCGCAGTGAATCAATCTCGGCGCGCGTAGTGGGTTGACGGTAAGCAATAATCGCCAATGTTTCGAGCATTGAGCGGGACAGCCTTTGCGGGCGCAGCTGCCAGAGTTGCTGCACAAGCTCTGCATATTCGGGTGCGGTGCGGAACTGCCAGCCACCACCGGCTTCAAGCAGTTGGATACCACGGTGCTGGTAATGCGCTTCAAGATCACTGAGTGCAGTGCGAATATCGGAAGAGGGGATGTCCTCGCCAAGCAAGGTTCTGAGCCTTGGCAGGCTGAGCGGCTCATCACTGGCCAGAATCAGGGCCTCGATCTGGCTTGTAAGGCTCATTCGGCTGCATCCTTCGGCAGCAGGCTGATTGAACCATAACAATCGCTCTGCACAACGGTGATCGTTTGCTCCCGCCACAGTTCAAGAATGGCGAGAATGGTGGTGACCAGTGCTTCGCGGCCCGGTCTGCCACGCAGCAATTCATCCAGTTGTACGCCGCCCTTTTTAATGCGTTCCAGCACAAAGCCCATTTGTTCACGTACGCTCATCGTATCGGTGAAAATGTGATGCCGAACTTCACCGCCGACACGCTTGAGCACGCGCCTGAAAGACAGCAGCAGGGCATCCAGATCCGGTTCCGGCAACGGCCGATCAACGTCCGTAGCCTCCGGAAACACGGAGCGGAAGAATACATCACGACCGCTTCTGGGGCGCTCATTCAGCTCTTCCGCCAGCATGCGGTACTGCTCATAAGCCAGCAGCTGCGCGACCAGTTCCTCGCGCGGGTCGATCTCATGGCCTTCCTCATCGATCTCCGGTCGCGGCAGCAGCATGCGGCTTTTCAGTTGCATCAGCGTGCTGGCCATTACCAGATAGTCTCCGGCAACGTCCAGATCCAGTTTCTGCTGGGTATCAAGAATATCGAGATATTGCTCGGTAATGGGGGCAATTGGAATATCGAAGATATCCATTTCCTGGCTGCGGATCAGATGCAGCAATACATCCAGCGGTCCCTCGAAGGTCTCCAGCCGGACGGGCGGAAGAGCGTTCTCCACCGACCGGATATCTGTTGCGACAGAAGTCATACGCGGTAGCCCATTTTCAGCGTCTTGCGCACCTTCTCCATCGTGCGGGCGGCCTCATGGCGGGCTTTTTCGTTACCTTCACGTACGACATCACGCACGTCATCCATATGGCTGGCAATATCATTGCGTCGATCCCGGATGGGTTGCAGCTCTTCTTCCAGATGGTTCAGCAGCACCTGTTTGCATTCCAGGCAGCCGATACCTGCCGTGGTGCAGCCTTCACGCACCCAGTCGCGCTCTTCCCCGGTCGAATAGACCTTGTGAAAATCCCATACCGGACACTTTTCGGGCGTGCCGGGGTCGGTGCGTTTCACACGCGCCGGATCAGTCGGCATCGTTTTTACCTTCTTTTCGGTTACCTTCCATTCCTCGGCCAGTTCAATCGTATTGCCATAGGATTTGCTCATTTTGCGGCCGTCCAGGCCCGGCAACTTGGCCGCCGGCATTAATAATGATTTGGGCTCGGTGAACAGCGGCTGATCCGGTTTGCGGTACAGGAAATTGAAGCGGCGGGCTACCTCGCGCGTCAGTTCCACATGCGGCACCTGGTCTTCACCAACCGGCACGCCCTCGGCGCGGTAAATTAGGATATCGGCGGCCTGCAGTAGCGGGTAGCCGAGAAAGCCGTAAGTTCCAAGGTCTTTTTCGCGCAGCTGTTCGATCTGGTCTTTGTACGTCGGCACACGCTCCAGCCATGGCAGGGGCGTGATGAACGAGAACAACAGATGGAGTTCGGCATGTTCCGGCACCTCGGACTGGATGAAAATCACCGCCTTATCCGGGTCAACACCGACAGCCAGCCAGTCAACCAGCATATCCCAGATGGTGTCTTTGACGATCTCGGGATTGGCATAATCGGTGGTCAGTGCATGCCAGTCCGCAGCGAAGAAAAAACAGTGGTGCTTGTCTTG
Source organism: Mariprofundaceae bacterium (assembly GCA_046756985.1). Lineage (GTDB taxonomy): Bacteria > Pseudomonadota > Zetaproteobacteria > Mariprofundales > Mariprofundaceae > JBHHXG01. The sequence continues at coordinate 3,761 of JBHHXG010000008.1, forward strand.
GAGTTTCAACCAGTTTTCCAGCACGCCCTTGAAATGGCCCAGGTGCAATCGTCCGGTCGGGCGCATGCCCGAAAGTACACGCAACGGTGCCTGATCAGTAATTTCTGACTTGCTGGAATCGGTCACGAAAGGACTCCCCCTGTTTGAGCCGCGATAATGGCATGGCAGGGAATAATTGCAAAGCTGTGCGGCAGTTTTCGGGCATTGACGTGGGCAGGCCTGTCCCTAAAATGCGCAACCCGCAAAGGCGCTTTAGCTCAGCTGGTTAGAGCAGCGGAATCATAATCCGCGTGTCCGGGGTTCGAGTCCCTGAAGCGCCACCATCTTTCGAAGCCCTCTGGGAAATCAGAGGGCTTTTTATTACAAAACGTAATACTTACCGGTGATATCAGGACCAAACAAACACGATGGATGTGGGCACAAAGCCCTACATTTTATCGGGGTAATACTTGACTTATTTACTCAGGTATTATATGTTACTGGTGCTTCATGTAGCAGGAGGTGATTGCCATGCTGAAACGGATAAAGGATAAGATTACAGACGATATAATGCTGTCTGTTTTCGCTATTACAGCAGTAGGCTTCTGGGTAGCAGCTGTAGCGTTCTCATAACTGCCCGGATAACTCAGACTGATTCATATGAATTAGAGGCCCCGGCTATGCCGGGGCTTTTTTTTGTAGCGCCCAAAAGCAGGCAAGGTGATAATGATGGACATCATCGGCCGGTTTCCGACAATACCTGTATGGCTGGCGAATTATTCCCGTGAGTACGGACCGCAACCCGATCTTTACTTTTGAGCATGGCGAGCAGCTCATCTCAGTGCTCGGCACGGCGCATGTCTCCCGGACCAGCGCGGAGAAGGTGCGTGAACTGCTGGCGACGGGCGAGTTTGATGCGGTGGCCGTGGAACTGGGTGAGGGAAGATACAGGAAGCTGACACAACCGGATTCACATCGTGACATGGATCTTTTCAAGGTGCTGAAAGAGGGCAAGGCGGCAATGGCCGTTGCAAGCCTCGCTCTGGGCGCATTTCAGCAGCGCACGGCGGAACATCTGGATATCGAGCCGGGTGCGGATATGCGTGCCGCCATTGAAGAGGCCAACAAGGCCGGATATCCGGTGCTTCTGATTGACCGCGACATCGGAGTGACACTGAAACGTATCTACCGCAATGTGCCGTTCATGCGCCGTATGCATCTGTTTGCCGGTCTGCTACTCAGTGTTGTGTCGCGCGAAAAGGTAAGCGAGGAAGAGATTGAGCGGTTGAAAGAAGGCGATGTTCTCGAATCCACCTTTGCCCAGTTCGCTGAAAAGGAACATGACCTGTATGAGCCGTTGATTGATGAGCGTGACCGCTATATGGCGGCTCGGCTGATGCAGGAGGTTGCCAATAGTGATCACAGGCATATCGTGGCAGTTGTCGGAGCAGGCCATTTCAATGGAATCAAACGTTATCTGAACGCCAGAACCGGCGATTCAATGGAACAGCTGAAGAATGAACTGGCCGGACTGGATGAAATTCCCCCGGCATCGGTATGGGTCAAGTGGCTGCCGTGGCTTGTGACTGCTTTGATCCTGTGCGGTTTCGTCATCGGTTTCTCCCGCAGCCCGTCACTAGGATGGAAGCTGGTTGTGGAGTGGGTTCTCATCAATGGAGGCTTATCATCCCTGGGTGCGGCCTTTGCTGCAGCGCATCCGCTTACTGTCATAAGCGCTTTTGTAGCTGCACCAATCACTTCGCTGAACCCGATGATCGGAGCTGGTATGGTTACGGCGGCTGTCGAAATGTGGGTCAGGAAGCCGAGCATCGGCGATTTCGACCGATTGCGGATAGATACAGCCCATTTGAAGGGTTGGTGGAAGAACCGTGTTTCGCGCACATTGTTGGTTTTTGTCCTGGCCACGTTGGGATCGGCGATTGGCACTTATGTGGCCGGTATCCGTATTTTCGGTCATTTAACGTAAGAGTCGGATGCACCTGCCTTATCATCTGTTTTGGGAACTTTGCCATGCTCTAACTAGAACAGGGCTGGCAGGGGCCGGGATATGCGAATAGGCGTTCCAAAAGAGCTCAAAAACAGGGAACACCGGGTAGCTCTTTCTCCTGCCGGGGCGAAGTTGCTGGTTGCCGACGGCCATGAGGTGGTTGTGCAGGCCAGTGCCGGGGACGGCTGCGGCTTCTCCGACCGGCAGTATGAGCGGGCCGGCGCGCATGTGCTGGCATCTGCTGCCGAGATATGGGGCAGTGAACTGGTGGTCAAGGTCAAGGAGCCGCTGGAGCCGGAATATCAGTTTCTGCGGCCGGAACTGACCCTGTTCACCTTTCTGCATCTGGCCGCCGACCCGGAACTCACCAATGTACTGCTTGCACGACAGGTGCGTGCGATTGGCTATGAAACAGTGCAGCTTGAAGATGGCAGTCTGCCACTGCTGGCGCCGATGAGCCATGTTGCCGGGCGGGTAGCCATGCAACTGGGTGCATTTCTGCTGCAGGCCGAGCCCGGCTCGTCGCAGAAGGGCAAGGGCCTTCTGATGGGGGGAATCGACGGCGCGCGCAAGGCTCAGGTGGGCATACTGGGTGGCGGTAACGTCGGCCGCAATGCGGCCAGCGTCGCCCATGGTATGGGGGCTGCGGTGACAGTGCTGGACGCGAATCCCGAACGGTTGAGAAGTCTTGTGGCGCTGTTTGACGGAAATATCAGCGCACAAGCCTATTCAGAGCAGAATCTGCAGCGGCTTCTGCCACGCTGCGACCTATTGATTGGTGCGGCACTGATCCCGGGCGAGCATGCGCCGCAATTGCTGTCGCGGGCCATGTTGCGGAGCATGCAGCCAGGCAGTGTATTTATCGATGTAGCCATTGATCAGGGTGGTATCAGCGAGACCAGCCGGGTGACAACGTATGATGAGATGACCTATGTGGAAGAGGGAGTGATTCATTGCTGCCTGCCCAATCTGCCGGCGGCGGTTCCGTTAACCAGTACCGGTGCACTTGAAGCAGTAACACTGCCTTATGTCCGCAAGCTGACGAATCTGGGTGTAGAGCGTGCACTGCGCGAAGATATGGCTCTGGCAAGTGGCGTGAATACATGGGATGGCAATATCGTGCATGCAGGTGTCGGCAGGGCGCTCGGGAAAGAAGTGGCTGACCTGAAAGATTTCATCATGTAGCTGGCAGTAGAGGAGAATGCAGCTTTCGCGATGCAGGAGGCTTGGTTATGCTTCGCACACGGGCAAGTGGAAGGTTTGCCCGTTTTCTATGTTCACTGCTTTGACGATTTGAGGAGTCCGCTTCCCGTATGCCACGCCGTACCGATATTGAATCCGTTCTGATTCTGGGCGCCGGGCCGATTATTATCGGTCAGGCCTGCGAATTCGACTATTCTGGTGTACAGGCATGCAAGGCGCTGAAGGAAGAGGGCTATCGCGTCATTCTGGTCAATTCCAATCCGGCGACGATCATGACCGATCCGGGTTTTGCCGATGCGACTTATATCGAGCCTGTAACATGGGAAGTGGTTGCAAAGATCATCGAAAAAGAGCGGCCGGATGCGATTCTGCCGACCATGGGCGGACAGACGGCGCTGAATGCAGCGCTGTCGCTCAACAAGCACGGCATTCTCGACAAATATCATGTACAGCTGATTGGCGCGCAGCCGGAAGCCATCGACAAGGCTGAAGATCGTGAGCTTTTCAAGAAAGCGATGGACAATATCGGTCTGGAAATGGCACGTGGTGGTTTCGCTCACTCCATGGCGGAAGCCCGCGAACTGGGCGAACAAATCGGTTACCCGCTGATTATCCGCCCAAGCTTTACGCTTGGTGGCTCCGGCGGTGGCATTGCCTACAATCCGGAGGAGTTCGAAACCATCGCAGCCGCTGGGCTGGATGCCAGCCCGACGACAGAAATCCTCGTTGAAGAATCCATTATCGGCTGGAAAGAGTTTGAGATGGAGGTCATGCGCGATCGCAATGACAACTGCGTTATTATCTGTTCAATCGAGAACCTTGATCCGATGGGGGTGCATACCGGCGATTCGATTACCATAGCCCCGGCGCAGACGCTCACGGACAAGGAATATCAGCGCATGCGTGATGCCTCGATCGCATGCCTTCGGGAAATCGGTGTCGAAACCGGCGGTTCGAATGTGCAGTTTGCGGTTAATCCAGATAACGGCCGCCTGATTATGATTGAAATGAATCCGCGCGTGTCGCGTTCTTCGGCGTTGGCCTCGAAGGCTACTGGCTTTCCGATTGCCAAGATTGCAGCTAAACTGGCCGTGGGCTACACACTGGATGAAATCCGCAATGACATCACTGGCGAAACATGGGCTGCTTTCGAGCCGTCTATCGACTATGTGGTGACGAAATTGCCGCGTTTTGCTTTTGAGAAATTCGACGGCACGGACAGTCGGCTGACGACACAAATGAAATCGGTTGGCGAGGTTATGGCTATCGGTCGGACGTTTACCGAGTCGCTTGGCAAGGCTATGCGCGGACTGGAAACGGGGACACACGGATTTGACAGGGTCCTTCCTGAAGATGCAGATGCGGAAATATTTCTGCAGGAGAAGCTGGCTGTGCCTGGTGAACAGCGTCTGTGGTGGGTGGCTGAAGCACTGAGAATGGGATGGGATGAGGCGCGCGTGTGCGCCGTAACCCGGATTGATCCGTGGTTTGTGCGCGAAATATATGCCGTGATTCAGCAGGAAGAGGCATTAAAGGGACGGAGAATAGGCGACCTGACCCCAGAGGAACTGCGTTTTGCCAAGGCCGAAGGTCTTTCGGATGCCCGCCTGGCCCAGTTGCTGGAAACCAGCGAACAGGAAATTCTGAGCGCCCGCAAGCTGGGCGGTGTGTTGCCTGTGTTCAAACGTGTGGATACCTGTGCTGCTGAGTTTGAGGCGAATACGCCCTATTTGTATTCCACCTATGAGAAGGAATGCGAGGCACAGCCAACAGATAAAAAGAAGATTATGGTGCTGGGCGGGGGGCCGAACCGCATCGGTCAGGGTATTGAGTTTGACTATTGCTGCGTGCATGCCGCCTTTGCCCTTTCCGAAGACGGCTTCGAGACCATTATGGTCAATTGCAATCCGGAGACGGTTTCAACTGATTACGATACGTCGGACCGCCTGTATTTCGAGCCGCTGACCTTTGAAGATGTGATGGCCATTGTCGATATCGAGAAACCGGCCGGTGTCATTGTCCAGTTTGGCGGTCAAACGCCATTAAAGCTGGCAAGATCGCTCGAATCGGCTGGTGTGCCGATCATCGGTACCAGTCCGGATATGATTGATCTGGCCGAGGATCGGGAGCGTTTCCAGCAGCTTCTTACAAAACTGAAGCTGAAACAGCCGGATAATGGCACGGCGCGCTCGGTAGATGAGGCGCTGAAAGTCGCCAGCGGGATCGGTTATCCGGTTGTTGTGCGTCCGTCCTATGTGCTGGGTGGGCGGGCCATGCAGATTGTACATGATGAAGCAGGGTTGCTGCGCTATATGCATGAAGCAGTCATGGCCAGCCCGGATCATCCCGTACTGCTGGATCGTTTTCTGAATCAGGCCATTGAACTGGATGTGGATGCGCTATGCGATGGCACCCGGGTGGTCATTGGCGGTATCATGGAACATATTGAGGAGGCTGGCGTGCATTCGGGTGATTCGGCCTGTTGCCTGCCGCCGCATTCAATCTCCGAAGAAACCATTGCCGAGGTCAAACGTCAGACCGAAGCGTTGGGACTTGCGCTACATGTAAAGGGTTTGCTGAATATCCAGTTTGCGCTCCAGGGCGATGAGCTCTATGTGCTGGAAGTCAATCCGCGCGCCAGCCGTACAGTACCGTTTGTTTCCAAGGCGACAGGCGTGCCGCTGGCAAAAATTGCAGCAAGGATTATGAGCGGTCAGAGTCTTGATGAGCTTGGTATTGACGGCGTGCCGCAGCCGGTCGGCTACCGCGCCGTCAAGGAAGCCGTATTCCCGTTTGTTAAATTCCGCGGTGTAGATCCGCTACTTTCGCCTGAAATGAAATCAACCGGAGAGGTGATGGGTATTGCATCGGATTTTGCCGCTGCCTTCAACAAGGCCCAGCTTGGAGCGGGCCAGTTGTTGCCACACGGCGGACGGGCATTTGTTTCGGTACGCGGAGCCGACAAGGAACGCGTTTTGCCGCTGGCCCGGATGTTGTGCTCAGCCGGTTTTGAAGTGTTGGCGACATCAGGAACGCATGCCACACTGGAACAAGCTAGTATTACGAGCACCAGCGTGGCCAAGGTGACCGATGGCGAACGGCCGCATATAGTGGATCGTTTGTTGAATGACGAAGTGGATTTAATCGTCAACACCACAGAAGGGACGCAGGCGATCAAGGATTCCAAATCGATCCGGCAGGCGGCGCTGGATCGTGGCATTGTCTATTTTACGACCATCGCCGGTGGGCTGGCTGCGGCCGAGGCCGTGTTAAGTCCGGCGAATGTTACGGACGTGCAGAGTTTGCAGGATTATCATCATGGGGAGATGCAATAGTGGAACGTGTTCCAATGACGACACATGGCGCCGAAAAACTTCGCGAGGAACTCACGCATCTAAAGAGCGTGAAGCGCCCGCAGATTATCGAAGCCATTGCGACGGCTCGTGCACATGGCGATCTGTCCGAAAATGCCGAATACCATGCGGCCAAGGATGAACAGGGCTTCATCGAGGGGCGGATCAAGGAACTGGAAGACAAGATTGCCCGCGCCCATGTTATTGATCCATCCACGATTGATGCGGAGAAGGTCGTGTTTGGCGCGACCGTCAGCCTGATTGACCTGGATTCCGGCTCGGAGGTCGAGTATCAGATTGTCGGTGTGGACGAGGCGGATATAAGCCAGGGAAAGGTTTCCATTACTTCTCCCATTGCCCGTGCGCTGATCGGCAGGGAAGAGGGCGATGTCGCCATTGTACAGGCGCCAGGTGGAGAGCGTGAATATGAAGTGCAGGAAATCCTCTACACATGAGAAATCTCGCGGATGAGCCTCCCAACGCTTTGGTCTGGCAAAATGGAATTCGGTGTATGGCAAGATGGATAACTGATGGTTTTTCGCGCTGAATGTATGCGGGGCGTAGCGATCCGGCTGAGTCTGGCGTTGATGGCGGGACTTCTCATTGTAACGGGTTACGTGGTGGTACCGGTTCTGTTTGCCAAGGCTGCCAGTTCCGCTGAAGCGGGCATGCTGGCCGGACATATTTTCCATATAGCCAACAGGGGCGTGCTATTATTGGGCATTGCCGTGGCGGTCTTTTGGCTGCGCATGGGAGAGATTGGAAAAATGCGCTGGAGCATACTCTTGGTGCTCCTGGCGCTGGTGGCCATCAATGAATTTGCCCTGACGCCCGTCATGGCAGAGATCAAGTCCCAGGCAGGCCCCATGGACATGCTGGCCAAGGATCATCCGCAACGTGCTGTCTTTGGTATGTGGCATGGTATCAGCGCTACAGGGCATCTACTGGCATCATTATGCGCTGCTGCGCTGGTAATGCTGGGCGGCGGCAGGAAAATATCATGCAGCCATTCATGAACTGGCTGCAGCAGCGCTTTGAAGACACGCAGTTGATGATGCTGCTGGCATCACTGCTTGGCATTTTTGTGCTGCTGATATTGCTTGGCGATATCCTGGCACCACTGCTGGTAGCAATTGCGCTGGCTTACGTGCTCGATGGCGTCGTGGACCTTCTGTGCCACTGCCGGGTGCCGAGATTGCCGGCTATCCTGCTTGTCGGCACTGGCGCAATGCTCATTGTTCTGTTTGCAATGCTGTCGCTGTTGCCGTTGCTGACAGAGCAGATCGGACGCCTGATCGGACAGGTGCCGCAATATGTCCAGGCCATGCGTACATCCCTGCACGATTTGCAGGCGCACTATGCCGGCTGGATTAATCCGGAATATTTGCAACAGTTGCTGGCAAAGCTGGCCGAAACCCTGCAGGGCTGGGGAGGGGATCTGCTGTCATTCTCACTGTCCTCCATTCCGGGTTTGATCACGCTGCTTGTCTATGCCGTGATTGTACCTGTGCTGGTGTTTTTCCTGCTCAAGGATAAAGATAAACTGATTGTCTGGGGACAGCGTTTTCTGCCCCGTGATCGCGCACTGCTGCACCGCGTATGGGGTGAAGTGGATATCCAGATTGGTAATTATATCCGTGGCAAGTTCTGGGAATCTTTCATTGTCGGCATCGCCATGTGGCTGGTGTTCTGGCTGATGGGGCACGAGTATGCCCTGTTACTGGGAACACTGACCGGCATTTCTGTGTGGATTCCCTTTGTCGGTGCGGCAGTGGTGACGATTCCGGTTGTGCTACTGTCCTTTTTCCAGTGGGGATGGACGGAAACCACGCTGTACAGCCTGATTGCCTACACGATCATTCAGGCACTGGATGCCAATGTTATTGTGCCGTGGCTGTTTTCTGAAATCGTGAACATGCATCCAATTGCCATTGTTGTAGCCATTCTTGTGTTCGGCAGCCTGTGGGGAGTGCTGGGTGTGTTTATAGCCATTCCAATGGCGGCATTGGTGCAGAGCGTTTTGGCAATTGTATTAGAACGCAATCAACCCAATCCCGAAACATCTTCTCCGGTCTGAAGAATTGCGTTGACACATCCTAGTCTGTTTCTAGTCTGCAAGCGCGTTTCTGCAGAGAACAGGGAAACCTCCGAAACAGGCAGAATTCTGATTTTGGAGGTGCCTTAAATCATTTATCGCAAGGTTGAGTATCATGAGTCAAAAGGCGAGTGCCTCAGAAAAGAGTAACAACAAGCAACCCCAGGAGGAACCGCAGGAAGGTCTGCTGGCTGCAGAGTTCGAAGAGCTGAAACGTGACATGCGTTCAGCGCAGATCATTGCCTGGGTCCAGGAAAACCAGCAGCAGCTGATTGCAGCGGCGGTTGTACTGGTGATGCTGCTTTTTGCTGGTGGCTTCTGGCTGGAGCATGAACGTTCACAACGTACGTCGGCTGCAACGCTGTATCATCAGGCTATGTCAACGACAGATGAAACAGATAAAAAGAGCCTGATGGAAACCGTTGTCAGGGATTATACCAACAGCGCCTATGGCGCCCTGGCCCTGATGCACCTGGCGCGAATTGATTCCGCCCAGGCCGAGGGCCACTTGCAGGCACTTATCAATCATCCGAAGGCCATGCCTGAATGGGTCTGGCAGTCTCGGCTTGATCTGGCTGAGATATATTTGGCGCATGGCGATGCCCAAGCTGTGCGGTCCGTGTTGCAGGAACCGGTGGGCGAGACGTATGAGCAACTGCGTCATTACCTGTTGGCGCTGAATACAGCCGATGCCGGGGAAAAAGCCGGGCATCTGCAGATGGCACTGGATGCGACATCTCACGATGAAGATCTGAAACAGAAAATTGAAACCATGCTGGCCACATCCACAACGACATCCGGATCAAAGCAGAAAAAATGATCTCCACCTGCATGAAACTGGCGGGGATGGGTGTCGCGTTGTTGCTGGCATCCTGCGCGGGACTGCCGGACTTCTCAGACTTTTCCAGCGAGGGTGGCGGCAAAGAGCATGCCGCTGTAGCTACTGCTGAAAGTAATGAAATGCCTGGGCATCGTGTGCGGGGCGGGGTTTCGGTTGCCTGGCAGACGAATGTTGATCAGCGCGCGCCGGCGTCGCCCTCGGGTTTCAGCCTGCCGTTTGCATTTGAGCGTGATGGCCGTTCACTGATTGTTGCCGGAGCCAGAGACAGACGGGCCCGTATCTATAATCAGAGCGGACAGGAGTTGCTCCGTATTGCCCTTGAGCATCCTTCGGAGTCAGGCGCATTACTGCTGGAAAACGGTCTGGTGGTGGTGGGTGATGTGCAAGGCGTGCTCTATGGCCTTGATCCGATAAAGGGCACGGTTGTCTGGAGCAGGCAGCTTTCTTCATTAATCCTGGGCAAGCCTGTTGCTCTCCAGGACGGCTTTGTGGTGCAAACGGCGGATAATCGTATCTACAGTTTTTCCGCAGCGGGAAAAAAACGCTGGAGTTATACCGGGAAGCTGGGTGGCATTGCCATGCACATGGGCGCATCGCCACTGTTTGTGGATGGCCAGATTTATGCTGTGTTCACGAATGGTGATGTCGTTGCGCTCAAGGCGGAATCCGGCGCTCTGTTATGGCGGCGCCAACTGATTCTGAAAGCAGGTGCGGCCGTTCTGAGCGAGCTGCGTGTTCCTGTTGCCGACCCGGTGCTGGTCAAACACTCACAAGACGCACAAGACGGCGATGCGTTGCTGATCGCTTTTTATCAAGGCGACTTGGTTATGCTGTCACGTCTCGATGGGAGCCGTATTTTTAACCGCAAAATTTCACTGAAAACATCGCCGCTGACTGTTGGTCAGACCGTCTATGTCGCGGGCAGCGACGGTGCCGTACAGGCGCTGGATGTGCAAAGCGGTCAGACATTGTGGAAGCAGAAACTGTCAGAAGGTGAACTGGTTGGCCCTGTACTTTGGCGGGATAATCTGTGGATTGCGGATGATCAGGGCGTCGTCTTCCGCCTTGATACGCAGGGCAATACGCTTGGTAGCCGCAAACTTTCCGGCCGGATTGAGCGTTCACCGGTTCCGATGCCTGCAGGCGTGCTGGTTCGCAATGATCTGGGAACCCTGTACCTGTTACGCTGACGGTCTTTTCTGCCAAAGATTCCGGAGCAGATGATATGGGCGTTCAATTGCCTGTGGTTGCCATTGTCGGCAGGCCGAATGTTGGCAAGTCCACACTGTTCAATCGGCTGATACGCAGAAGGAAAGCTATTGTCGGCGATCGGCCCGGTGTGACTGTAGACCGTCTGGAAAGCGAATGCCGTATTGGGGACAGACAGACGGTACTTGTCGATACTGGCGGAATTGGTGAATCCCAGCATGGGGAGATGCAGGTGGCCATTGATACACAGGTTGAGGCAGCTCTCGAGATTGCTGATCTGGTGCTGTTTGTCGTTGACGGTGCGGCTGGTTCCACGCCTGTAGACGCATCCATTGCGGATAAATTGCGGCGCAAAGGCGTGCCTGCCGTGCTGGTCGTCAACAAAGCAGAGAATCCCGATGTGGTGGCCGATTTCTATGCGCTGGGCATTGCGGAACCACTGCCAGTCTCAGCCATTCACGGACAGGGCATCAAGACGCTGATCCGCCATATTGAATCGCAGGTTCCGGGGAAAACCACAGATGCGCCAGAGACAGTTGAACCGCTGGCCCGTATCGCCGTGATCGGGCGTCCGAATGTCGGCAAGTCCACGCTAATAAATGCATGGCTGAAACGCGACCGTATGGTTGTCAGCCCCATTGCAGGCACCACGCGTGACGCCATTGATGTGGATCTGGCTTACAAAGGTGATGCTGTGCGGCTGATAGACACGGCCGGGCAACGCAAACATGGCCGTATCAGCGATGTCATCGAGTTTGTTGCCCGCGTGAAGGCCGTACAGGCGTTCCGCCGTTCGGATGCCGCTGTCATGCTGCTGGATGGTACGGAGGGTATCGTCGAGCAGGATATGCGGTTGATGCAACTGGCATTTAATGAAGGCTGCGCACTGATTGTGGCTGTGAATAAACTGGATATGCTTTCCGATGATGAATGGAAATACTACACAGAGCGACTGGATTTCCGCATGCGGGGCTTGCCGGATGTGCCGGTGTTCCGTGTTGCAGCCAGGCATGGCACAGGCGTAAGCCGCTTACTTGACGAGGCCGTACAGGCGGCAGGTCGCAACGCCTTTGAAGCCGGAACTGGTGAATTGAACCGCTGGCTGGAGAAGGCGCAGCAGCTGCAGCGCGCTCCGAGTGATGATGGCGCAGCAGTACGTCTCAAATACATTTCCCAGACATCCACGCATCCGCCGATGCTGAAGATCTTCTGTAACCGCCCTAAAAGTATCAAGCAGAGCTACAGGCGTTATCTTGAGCAGAGTTTTCGCAATACATTTAACCTGCCAGGCGTACCGATCCGTTTCATTTTTTCGGCCAGCAAGAATCCTTATGCGCCGACTGGCCGTGGGTGACACTGATCTATGCACAGCTTTGAGGAAACGCGCGAACTGCCATGTGCTGCACAGAATATGTTCGATGTTGTTATGGATATTGAGGCCTATGCCGAATTCTTACCATGGGTGGCCGATGCAAAAGTGCTGAGCCGGAACGAAGGCGAACTGACTGCTGAACTGGTGGCTGATCTTGCGGGCATCCGGCACAGCTTCAAAACGGTGGACCGCTTCATGTCCGGTAAACTGGTCGAGATTCGGCTGCTAGAGGGGCCATTCCGTTTTCTGGAGAGCGTATGGACATTTGAGAGCACCGGTGAGGCTTCCTGCCGCGTTCATTTCTCAATCGAATTCGAATTCAAGAACATGATGCTGGACATGGTGGCAAGCCCGGTGTTTTCTACAGCGTGCAAGTCCATGGTGCATGCCTTTGAACAACGCGCCGTGCGGCTGGGAGAGGGCCACTAGCCTATGTATATCACGGTTTCATACGCTCTGCCGTACGAGCAGACGCTGGAAGATTTGGATGTGCCGGAAGGGACCACTGCGGAGCAGGCCATACGGATGAGTCAGCTATTGAAGAAATACCCCGAAATCGATCTGCAAGAGAACAAGGTCGGTATTTTTGCCAAGCTTGTGAAGCTGGATCAGTCGCTCAGGGAAGGCGACAGGGTGGAAATCTATCGCGCGTTACCGAAGAAAGAGCGTGATCCCTATGCCGCCGATGACAAAAAGGCCCGTATCCTGGCCAAGAAGAAACAAAAGGCTACAGAGACAAGCGAATAGCGGGGGCAAGATCGAGTTGAGTCTTTGTGATTCGCAACACTGTAGCATCCCAACAGGTCACGTAGCAGGGCGTTGATACAGACAAATAACCACCCAAATGCAATACAATGGTACTTGGTCTAAAGTCTGGATAACAGGGAGGGGCATCCATAGCCTCCATTCCAGAGAAGTGTATTTGGGGAAAAGGAAGTGAATACATGAGTATTGATATGAAATGGCTTGAACAGCAGGTGCTGTTACGGGAATTGGCGTCAGAAGAGCGTACGGCGCTCAAATGTCTCCAGGAGGAGGCGTTCAGCGCAGGACAGAAGATTATTACCGAGGGCCAACCAGGGGGCATGCTTTACATATTGCGCTCCGGCAAGGCAAGCGTTGAGGACAGTAACAGATATGAAGGGCGAATTAACATCGCAGATGTTGAAGAAGGCGCATTGTTTGGCGAGATGACCTTTCTGAATAACCAGATGGCAACAGCAGATGTGACTGCCAGTGAAGATTGCGTAGTGTATAAACTCTCCCACACTGACTTTTCAGATTTGATGCGTGAACAGCAGCAGCTTGCCTATTCGATTTTCACGCTGATTCTGAATCATCAATCGAAAGTTATTCTGTCCATGAAAGTCCGGCTCATGCCGATGCTGCGCAATCTGAAGAAAAAGGCAGCAAAGCTGCCCTTGGCAATCAAGCTACTGCCGGTTATTTTTATCCTGCTGTATATTCTGGCCTTCTTCTACATCTCCTGGAAGGACTTTTCATACTGACAAATGCCGGCCTAGCCCGGATTACCGCCACAGCGGATGGTGAAGCACACCCACTTTGTCAGCAAAGCCTGCTATAATGATTATGCTGTTTCGTGATTTGCCGGAGGTGCGTGATGAAAAAGGTGTTGATCGGTGTTGCGGGCTTACTTGTTATTGTTGTTGGAGCGCTTGTTTTTGTCTGGTCGTCACTGGATGGGCTGGTCAAGGATGCCATTGAAACCTATGGCTCCGAGGCCACCAAAACACAGGTGCGTGTCGCTGATGTCAAAATCGCGCTGGAATCGGGTGCAGGCAAGGTTAGCGGATTGCGCGTTGGCAACCCTTCCGGTTTCAGCGACCCGGATATTTTCAGCCTTGGCATGATCAGCACGAAAATCGATACATCTACAGTCACACAGAATCCCGTTGTCATTGATGAAATCATTATCAAATCCCCAGCCGTCTTTTATGAAATCAATAAATCCGGCACTTCCAATGTCGACGTGTTGAAGAAGAATCTTGGGCAAACAGGCGGGAGAGATAGCAGCGCGGCCAGAGCAAGCGGCAGTGAAGAAATGAAGATGATTATCCGCAAGCTTGTAGTCGAGAATGGCAAGGCGACGGTTCGCATCGCAGCGCTGGGAGGTAAGGAACAGACGGTAACGCTACCACGTATCAAACTCACCGACGTTGGCAAGAAGAGTGGCGGCGCAACGGCTGCCGAAGTTGCACAGATTCTTGGCAAACACCTGGTTAAGAACGTCAAGGGTTCGGTTGCAAAACTGGGCGTAAAGCAATATCTCGGCAAGTCTGCGGACTTATTCAAGGGCGGTGTGCTGGATAAAGCCGGGCAGATGGGTGGCGGTCTGGGCGGCGCTCTTGGTGGCGCTACCGGTGGTGCAGGCGAAAAAGTAGGTGGCGCCCTTAAAGGTCTGCTAGGGAATTAGTTGTCTGAATCCGGTGTTTTTCCGTCCTGTTGGTATTAGTACCCTAAATTTGGAGTGAGCCATTTTTCGGCTTCTTTAACGCTCATTCCTTTGCGTTTGGCGTAATCTTCCACCTGATCTTTATTGATCTTGCCGACTGTAAAGTACTTGGCTTCCGGACTTGCAAAGTACAGGCCGGAGACGGCGGCAGCAGGCACCATGGCATAGCTTTCAGTCAGCGTCATGCCGATATTCTTTTCCACATCGAGCAGCTTCCACAGCGTACCTTTCTCGGTATGTTCCGGGCAGGCGGGGTAACCGGCTGCCGGACGGATGCCCTGATATTTTTCCCTGATTAAATCGTGATTATCCAGAGTTTCATCGCTCGCATAGCCCCAAAATTTCTTACGGACATCCTTGTGCAGCATCTCAGCCAGTGCCTCGGCCAGACGGTCCGCCAGCACCTTAGTCATGATGGCTGAATAATCATCATGCTCGGCTTCAAAGGCCTTTGCTTTCTTCTCAGCGCCGAAGATGGCGCAGGCGAAGCCGCCGATGTGGTCTTTGGCATCTGTTGATTCAGGAGCGATAAAGTCCGACAGGCACAGGTTGGCGCGTGCATCTTTCTTGTCCTGCTGCTGGCGCAGAAAATGGAATCGCGCCACTTCATCTGACCGGCCTTCATCGGTATAGACAATCACACTGTCGTCATCGGTTGCAGCAGCGGGGAATAATCCAAAAACAGCCCTGGCCGTGAACCAGTCCTCGGCGATGATCTTCTCCAGCCATTGCTGGCCATCGGCAAACACCTTCCTGGCCTGCTCACCCTTATCCGGATCATCCAGAATACGCGGGTAGGCGCCATTAATCTCCCAGGCGGAGAAAAACGGCGACCAGTCGATATATTCACGGATATCGGCCAGTGAAAGATCATCCAGCACATGAACACCCGAATATTCCGGAGCGGCAGCCACGGATGCGTTCCAGTCAGTTTGGGCACGATTGCTGCGGGCATCTGCAAGTGTCAGCCACGCAGCCGACTTTTGTTTGCCTTGATGCCGCTCACGCAGCTGTTCGTATTCAGAGCCGATGCCGGCAACAAAATCCTTTTTCATGTCTTTACTGAGCAGGGAGCCGGCCACGCCGACAGCGCGCGATGCATCAGCTACATACACAACTGGATGCTCGTATTCAGGTGCGATTTTGACCGCTGTGTGCACAGGAGAGGTCGTGGCGCCACCGATCAGCAGTGGAATATCAAAGCCTTCACGTGTCATTTCGCGTGCCATGTGGACCATTTCATCCAGCGAAGGGGTGATCAGTCCTGAAAGTCCGATCATATCCACCTGTTGTTTTTTCGCTTCAGTGAGAATCGTTTCGGCTGGCACCATGACGCCCAGGTCAATGATCTCATAATTATTACAGGCCAGCACCACGCCGACGATGTTCTTGCCAATATCGTGCACGTCGCCTTTGACGGTCGCCATCAGGATTTTACCCTTGGCCTGCTTTCCACTGGCATGTTTTTCGTCTTCCATGAATGGCAACAGATAGGCGACGGCCTTCTTCATGACACGGGCGGATTTGACCACCTGCGGCAGGAACATCTTGCCGGAGCCGAACAGGTCGCCGACAATATTCATGCCGCTCATCAGAGGCCCTTCGATGACCTGCAGGGGACGCTCGAACTGTTGCCGTGCTTCCTCGGTGTCTTCCTCAACATAATCGGCAATACCCTTGACCAGCGCATGTGCCAGCCTTTTCTCCACCGGCCATTCGCGCCATTCGAGCGTTTCCTGTTGCGCCACACTGCCGTCGCCGCGGTATTTCTCGGCGATTTCGAGCAGCCGTTCGGTAGCATCGTTCCGGCGGTTCAGAATCACATCCTCGACGCGCTCGCGAAGTTCGGCCGGCAGATCATCATAGATGGCCAGCTGCCCGGCATTGACGATACCCATATCCATGCCAGCGGCGATGGCATGATAGAGGAACACGGCATGGATGGCCTCGCGCACCGGATTGTTGCCGCGGAATGAAAAAGAAACGTTGGAGACGCCGCCGGATACCAGGGCATGCGGCAGCTGTTGTTTGATATGACGTGTCGCCTCGATGAAGTCCACGGCATAGTTGCTGTGTTCCTCAATACCGGTGGCGACAGCAAAGATATTCGGATCGAAAATAATATCTTCGGGCGGGAAGCCGACTTCTTCGGTCAGGACTTTATAGGCGCGGCCACAGATTTCTGTCTTGCGTTCCAAAGTATCCGCCTGTCCCTGTTCATCAAAGGCCATAACGATAACGGCCGCACCATAACGACGGACAAGTCTGGCGTGCTCAATGAAGATGTCTTCGCCTTCCTTCATGCTGATGGAGTTGACGATACCCTTGCCCTGGGTGCACTTGAGCCCGGCCTCAATCACGCTCCATTTGGAGGAATCGAGCATCACCGGCACACGTGAAATGTCCGGCTCTGCTGCAACCAGATTTAGAAAACGTACCATAGCCGCTTCGGCATCGAGCAGGCCCTCATCCATGTTGATGTCAATGACTTGGGCGCCGTTGTCCACCTGCTGGCGCGCCACCTCGAGAGCGGTTTCGTAGTCTTCTTCCTTGATCAGGCGGCGGAAGTATGCTGAACCGGTGACATTTGTACGCTCCCCGACATTGACGAACAGCGAATCTGTTGTGACGTTCAGTGCCTCGAGCCCCGCAAGGCGGCAGGCCTGCTCAATATCCGGGATAGCGCGAGGGGCAATGCCTTTCACGGCTTCAGCAATGGCACGAATATGATCCGGCGTCGTGCCACAGCAGCCGCCGACAATGTTCAGAAAGCCGGATTCGGCCCATTCGCGGATATGGCCGGCCATGTCGCTGGGTGCTTCATCGTATTCACCGAATTCATTGGGTAGCCCTGCGTTCGGGTGTGCCGAAACGAGGCAATTCGCCTTGGCGGCCAGTTCTTCAATGTGCGGGCGCAGTTCCTCGGCGCCGAGCGCGCAGTTCAGCCCGATGGATACCGGCTCGGCATGTATCAGTGAATTCAGGAAGGCCTCGCATGTCTGGCCGGTCAATGTGCGGCCGGAGGCGTCCGTGATGGTGCCGGAAATCATGACCGGAAGTTTGATATCGTGCGCATCGAAATACTGCTTAACGGCAAAGATCGCGGCCTTGGCATTCAACGTATCAAAAATCGTTTCGATCAGAATGATGTCCACGCCGCCATCAACGAGCCCGCGTACTGCTTCGGTATAAGCTGTGACCAGTGCATCAAAGGAAATATTGCGGAAGCCCGGGTCGTTGACATCCGGCGATATGGATGCGGTGCGATTGGTCGGCCCAAGAACACCCGCAACAAAATGGGGTGCGTTGGTAGTGGATGCCGCATCGGCAGCATCGCGGGCAAGCCTTGCACCAGCCTCATTCAGATCATAGACCAGATCTTCCATGCCGTAGTCGGCCATAGCGATCGAGGTGGCATTGAAAGTATTGGTTTCGATGATATCCGCACCGGCATCGAGATAGGCGGCGTGGATATTGCGGATAATCTCCGGCTGCGTGAGGCTGAGCAGGTCATTGTTGCCTTTCAGGGACTGCTTCCAGTCGGCGAAGCGCTCGCCACGGTAATCGGCTTCTTCCAGCTTGTGGCGCTGGATCATCGTGCCCATGGCACCATCCAGAATCAGGATGCGTTTGGACAGTATGTTTTGTAACTGTTCGGTTCGGTTCATGAACGGCGCAGGCTAGCAGCGAAGAACTGTATTCGGAATCTGCCATTTGGGCAGATCTGATGCCGCTGCAGTATGTCCTGTAAGTGCTACAAACTTTAGGGTTAATTTACACAAGAGAAAGAGTATATTACCAGCTAACTTTTCCGTCACTCTGGAGCTTTGATGCGTTTCGATACAATTACCCGTGTATTTCATTTCAGCATGATCGTTGTCGTATTCTATCAAATGCTCAGTTCCATATGGATGGTTGCGCCGGAACCGGGAAAAATGGTCAATCTGCAGATGATGTTTTTCACGCTGCATGTCTGGTTATTCGGTTGGGCTGCTTTTTTGCTTGGCAGCACTTTTGCCATGATCAAGTACAGGGACCGCGACGATTGGGGCCGGTATTTTCCATGGTTTTATTCCAGCCGCCGCAAAGCCCTTTATGCAGCGGTGTGTAAGGAAGTTCCGGACATGTTCAAAGGCCGGTTACAGCCAGCCGAATCCAAAAGTCCGCTGTCCGGGGCGATGCATGGACTCGCTGTGCTGCTGCTGATCGGTCAGGGTCTGACGGGCGCCTATGTCATGCTTGATCTGGCCAATTACGGTACAACATCCGCCGATATCCAGTTGTTTTTCAAGTTTCACGAGCTGTTGGGAATCATTGTCTGGGTTTTTCTTTTCAGCCATGTGTTCATGACCCTCTTTCACCTGGCTGTCGGACACAACAATATTCTGGATATATTCCGAAAAGTCAGCATCAACTGGAAATAACCAATGGATTCAATACTAACAGCAATCGTTGCCAGGAATCATCATCGATTGAACGACCATATTTCAGGAATATTTATCTTGGCACTGCTTGCTTGGGTTATGTTGTTTCCCTCGCTGGCAATCTCCGGTCAGAACGTAGCGTCTTTAAACGGACCCAGGCATGGGGATGTCATGGACGAACCACTGGTGAATATGGGCTTTGTCTACATCAAACCGGGAAGTTTTGTGATGGGCAGTCCGGAGAGTGAAGCCGACCGCTTTGATGATGAGCGCCAGCATGATGTGCGCATCGAGCATGGCTTCTGGATTGGCAAGTTCGAGGTGACTTTTGCGCAATATGATGCCTTTTGCAAGGCAGCGAGGCACACCCGGGCACGGGACAGCGGATGGGGGCGTGGCGACCAGCCGGTGATCAATATTACCTGGCATGAAGCCGTAACCTTTGCCAACTGGTTGAGCAAGCAGACCGGTCACCATTATCGATTGCCGACAGAAGCCGAATGGGAATACGCCGCACGTGCGGGAACGACTACGGCTTATTCGTTTGGCGACAGTTCGGCAAACTATGCCGACTATGCATGGAGCAGCCTGAATTCAGACAGAAAGGCTCACCCGGTCGGTCAGAAAAGGCCGAACCCATGGGGGCTGTATGACATGCACGGCAATGTCTGGGAATGGACGGCGTCGAAGTACGCTAAGGGATACGATGGCAGCGAGCGGAAAGCTGAGGGATTCAAGTCATTTGCCCGGCGTGCGGTGCGCGGCGGATCGTGGTATTTCCTGCCAAGGGGTATGCGCTCGGCGGATCGTCGTATTTACTCTCCGAAACAGCGCCTCTCATTCATCGGCTTTCGTCTCGTTCGGGAGCAATAAGCAAAGGAGCTGGTTCAGAGCCCAATAGTTAATAATGGTGGTACCGGGAGCCGGAGTCGAACCGGCACGCCCTTGCAGGCACCAGATTTTGAGTCTGGCGTGTCTACCAATTTCACCATCCCGGCATGACACGAAGCATCTTTTAAAAAACGCGGCGAAGCATTGTGCGCAACGGTAATTGTGTCAAGCTTATCACATGATTGCCTTGTTCATGCTTTTCGGTCGTGATGGCCCGTGTCCGGGACCGCTTCGGGCCGTGCTTGCCCGACACATCGGTAGGGTTTGATCTGCATATCGGAACGGCATCTGAGGCTGGTTGAATGAACGAATTTGCATTTTGGCAGCCGCTGGCTGACACTGATCATTTGATTTGGGTAAGGATTTACATGCGGCAACAGGAGGCAAGGCAGCACGTTGGCTAAGGCATACGATCTGATCATTGTTGGTGGCGGCATCGCCGGCGCAGCACTTGCATTGGAGTTGTCGCAACTTAAGGCCAGAGCGCCGCTGAAAATTGCGGTGATTGAGGCTTCTCCGACTGCACTGAACTCAGGAAAAGGTCCTGAACGCGTTATTGCGCTGTCACATGGCAGCTATTGTCATTTGCAATCGCTCGGCGCTTGGGACGCAGTGAAAGTGCTCGGTGTGGCGCCGATTCGTGATGTCCATATTTGCGAACCGGGTAATATCGGCTCGGTGGATATGTCCGCTAGTGATGCTGGTGTTGAGGCGCTGGGCTATGTGGTCGAATTGTCGCATGTCATTACGCCGCTGCGCAATACCCTGCAGGACAGGGTGGACTGGTTATGTCCGGCACAGCTGCAAGCGATGCATGTGGATGGAGACGAGATCCATGTAACGGTTAGCCATAACAAAAAGATGCACAAGCTGGCTGCGAATTTGCTGGTGGGCGCGGACGGCACCTACAGTCAGGTGCGCCGTATGGCGGGCATCAAATGCATTGGCTGGGATCACAACCGCTTCGGTATCGTTGCGTCGGTTACGCCTGAAAAGCCGCACGCTGGCGTCGCCTATGAATGTTTTCGATCCAGCGGGCCGCTGGCCTTTCTGCCGCTGGATAATGTGCGCTGCTCGATTGTCTGGACGCTGGCACCGGAGGAGGCATCCCGGCTGATAGCTGCGTCCGACACGGATTTTCTGAGCAGTCTGAACCGGGCTGCAGGCGACGAGGTTGGCGCAAGATTGGGGACCATGAAAGCAACCGGTCCGCGTGGCTGTTTTCCGTTCGAATTGAGGCTGGCATCATCCTGTGTCGCCAGTCGTGTTGCCCTGGTCGGCAATGCCGCCCATACCGTGCATCCGGTGGCGGGGCAGGGCATGAATCTCGGCCTGCGCGATGTAGCTGTACTGGCCGATACCATTGCAAAAGCCGTACATACAGGTCGGGACACAGGATCTGCGATTGTTATGGAAGAATACGTTTCGCGCAGAAAAGCGGACTTTGCTGCGGTCATTGGCTTTACCGAAGGCGTCAACACCGTTTTCTCGGAAACATTTGCGCCCGTACGGCTGGTGCGCGGCATGGGATTGAGTGCCATGCAAACGTTGAGGCCCGTCAGAGACTTTCTGCTGAAACAGGCCTCAGGTATCGGACAGATGGCATCTCTCAGGTCAACACAGGAGAATAAGCATGTCGCGTAAACCGGCGAGGCCTGCCCGGGCTGTGAAAAAAGATACACAGACCGATGTACTAATTATCGGCGGTGGCATGGTCGGCCTTGCATTGGCCTGTGCGCTTAAAGGTAGCGCCCTGCATGTGACGGTCATTGAGCGTGCCGAAAGCGAGCCGTTCTATTCCCTGGGCCGGGATTGCCGCGTATCCGCCATCGTGGCCGGTAATGTGGAGATATTAAGCGGACTGGGCGTTTGGCAGCATCTGGAAGCGGAAGCAGGCCCGATGCGGGCGATGCGTATCTGGGATGCTCAGCATGCCGGCAGTATTCGCTTCGAGGCCGAGGAGATAGGTCTTGATGCGCTCGGTCATCTTGTTGAGAACAGCCAGTTACAGTCGGCACAGTTGGAAGTGCTGCATGATGCGGAGAATGTGCGCCTGCTTTGTCCCGCCCAAGTGGCGGATGTGCAATGGTCTTCAGATCAGGCAACCGTCACATTGGAGGGTGGGCAAAGCATTTCGTCTCCGTTGATTGTCGGTGCGGACGGTGGCCGTTCATGGCTGCGCGACAAGGCCGGTATTGGCCTTTGCGTCAAGCGGCCTTACAGGCAGAAGGGAATCGTGGCCACGGTACGTTCGCAGGCGCCGCATCGCGGCATGGCCTTCCAGCGCTTTTTACCCACCGGACCGCTGGCCTTTCTGCCGATGTCAGGCGATCTATGCTCCATTGTCTGGAGTGCAGATGATAAAGAGGCCGGCCGTTTGATGGCGCTGGATGACGCTGATTTCGTTGTGGCATTGAATCTGGCTTTCGGCCCTGTGCTTGGGCGTATCGAAGAGGCCGGGGAACGCGCCGCTTTTCCGTTGCAGGGCCAGCTGGCTGCGCATGTGGTGCGGGAGCGTCTGGCACTGATCGGTGATGCGGCGCATACGGTACATCCGCTGGCGGGCCTCGGTGTGAATCTGGGATTGCGCGATGCCATGGTGCTGGCGCAGGAACTCGTGGATGCACGGCGCTATGGAGAGGATATCGGTGGCATGCCGGTACTGAGCCGTTATGCAAAGCTCAGATTGCCGGATGTGCTGTCGGTAATGGCGACCATGGAGGGTTTTCATCAACTGTTTACGCACGATCTGCCGCTGTTACCGCAACTTCGCGATCTCGGTATGCGGCTGGTCAGCAACAGCGGCATCTTCAAACAACTGCTGATGCGTAACAGCACCGGCATTTCACTGCCTGTTCCCAAACAGATTTCATAAATGCGCCAAACCATCCATCAGTTACCGCCGCAGGTGGCGAACCAGATTGCTGCTGGCGAAGTGGTGGAGCGCCCAGCCTCCGTCGTTAAGGAACTGGTGGAAAACAGTCTGGATGCCGGTGCTTCAGAAATTATTGTGCGTATTGAAAAGGCCGGAAAAAAACGTATCGAAGTTGAGGATAATGGCACGGGCATGTCCGCCGCTGATGCGGAAATGGCCATGCAACGTCATGCCACGAGCAAAATTTCCAGCCTTGAGGATTTGCATCAGATCGCCAGCCATGGCTTCCGTGGCGAGGCCTTGCCATCGATTGCATCGGTATCACGTTTCCGTATGCACAGCTCCCTGAACGGTGAGGCAGAAGGTGCGGAGGTACGTGTGAATGGCGGCGGTACAGTCGAGGCGCGTCCCGCACCGGCGCGTTCCGGAACCCGCATAGAGGTGCTGGACCTGTTTCTGAATACACCGGCACGCCTACGTTTTATGCGTACCGACAAGACCGAAGAGGCTCAGATTGTTGATGCGATGCGGGCGCTGGCGCTGGGCAATCCGCATGTGGCCTTCCGTCTGGAAGTGGAAGGACGCAAGCGATTGTCCGTTCCCGCACAGCAGAGCGAGCGCCAACGGGTCGCCATGATCATGGGCGAAGCATTTGATGCCAACAGCATCGAACAGATGTTTGAATATGAAGGCATTCGCTTTATAGCGCAGCTGGGGCTGCCGACATTCCATCACCACAACAGCAGTCGCATGCTGTTTGTCGTTAATGGCCGCGTGGTGCGCGATAAGCAACTGATTGCAGCGCTCAGAGCCGGCTATCGGGACGTCATGTTTCATGACCGTTATCCAGTGGCGCTGTTGCGCATCGAAATGGATCCGAGGGATGTAGATGTCAATGTACATCCGGCCAAGCGTGAGGTGCGTTTCAAATCACCGCAGTCGCTGCGAGGCGGTGTTGTTGCCTGCGTACGGGCGGGCATTGATCGTATGGGGCATACAGTTTCGTCGCAGGCCACCGGAGAGGCATTGCGCGTCATGCAATCATCATATCGGCCCCGGCAGGCCGCAGGAGATGGCTTTTCAGGCCAGTCACGGCATATGCCATCCTACGGGGCTGCCTCAGCAGATATCCAGAAGCTGCTGTTCTCTGCTGGTACGGTTGCCGAGCCGCAGGCTGGCTATCTGGCCGATGAGCCGCTCGATCTTGGCCGGCCGCTGGCTCAGATTCACCGCTGCTATATTCTGGCGCAGACTGATGACGGCATCATTCTGGTGGATCAGCATGCGGCGCATGAGCGCATCACCTACGAAAAACTGAAGGCCGAACTTGAGCAGGGCGCGCTTACAAGCCAGCGGCTGTTGACACCGGCAAGCTGGCAGACGGATGCAAAGGCAGCGGCATGGCTGCATGATCATGCTGACTTGCTGACGGCCTTTGGCGTTGAGCTTGAAGCGGCTGGTGATGAACTCTTCACGATTCGCGCCGTGCCGGCATTGCTGGGAGCGGAATCTCCCACCGGACTGTTGAGCGAGCTCGTGGATACCTGCATGTTGATTGGCATCGAAGCCGAAGGCAGGAGCCGTGTGCTGGAGCGGTGGCTGGGCAACCGTGCCTGCAAGGGATCAATCAAGTCCGGACGCGTGCTGAATCATGGTGAGCAGGATGGGCTGCTGCGTGAAATGGAGCGTACACCGAATATTGCCCAGTGTAATCATGGCCGACCGACCTATGTACGGCTATCTCTGAATAACCTGGAGAGGCTTTTTGGCCGAAAGGAATAATGTGAACTACAGAGACACAGAGGCACAGAGGAATAATAAATCCAACAGGCCTGAGAAGAGAAGAAACTCAAGTGAAGTTACCCTCTGGGTCACTGTGTCTCTGCGGCTATTTTTATTATGGCTTTGAAAGCGGTTGCATTGATGGGCGCGACAGGGGTTGGCAAGTCGGCGCTGGCGCTGAATCTCGCCGAACAGCTCCACACCTGCATCATCTCCTGCGATTCAATGCAGGTGTACCGCGGGCTTGATATCGGCACCGCCAAGCCATCTGGCGAAGAACAGATACGCGTTTCCCATCATCTGATTGACTGTGTGGACTTGAGGGAGGTCTGTTCGGCTGCCAGTTGGGCGGAGCAGGCAGCCGTGATTATTGCGCAGGAAAATGCCGCAGGACGCATCCCCGTGGTCAGCGGAGGCACCGGACTCTATCTGCGGACACTTCTGAGTGGAATATCTAAAATACCGATAGAAAACAAAGAGATAAGAGAAGAACTTAAAGTATTACAGAAATTAAAAGGCACGCCGTATCTGCACGCGCTCCTGGCTGAAGTTGATGCACAGGTGGCGTCCCGCTTGAGCCCGAATGATAGCCAGCGCGTGCTGCGTGCACTGTCCGTTTATCGCAGTACCGGCGTCCCGTTATCCGAGTGGCAGACGCAGAACAAACAACAACAGGCAGACATAGACTGCCCGGTCTTTGTGCTGGAAGTACCCAGAGAGAAGCTGCGTGAAAACTTAAAGGAGCGATTCCATGCCATGCTGGAAGCAGGCTGGTTGCAGGAGGTGTATTGGCTGCTGGAACAGGGGTTGGATGATGCGCACCCGGCCATGCGTGCGGTCGGTTATCGGCAGCTGATTGCGCACCTGCGCGGGCAATGCACGCTGGATCAGGCTATCAGCAATGGCATCACGGCAACGCGACGCTATGCCAAACGTCAGCAAACATGGTTCCGGCATCAGACCGAGGCCGTGTTTGGCGATACAGTTTCCGTCAGAGAACAGATTGTGGAGGCATTGCAATCATGCCGGAATTGATTGTAACTGCCGCTCCGGTCGACAAGGCACTGAGCGTGCATCCGGCATTTACTGACAAAAAGGTCAGTGATTTTGCCGAGCAATCCCGCCAGCAAGAGTTTAACCTGCTTGTTATTGCCAGTGATTGCGAGTTACAGCAATCCATTGCCGTTCCGGTACGGCGGATACTGGCGGGCACATTGTTTGGCAAAGGGCAGATGGCGGATATTGCGGATGCCGTGCGTCTGCATGAGGCGGGTGTTGTCTTTGTTAATCACCAGCTTTCACCGGTACAACAGCGCAATCTGGAAAAGGCCTGGAGTGCCAAGGTGGTGGATCGCACCGGCCTGATTCTGGAGATTTTCGCCGCCCGTGCCCGCACGAGGGAAGGCGTGCTTCAGGTGGAGCTGGCCAGCCTGACTTACCAACTCGGCCGCCTGGTACGTAGCTGGACGCATCTGGAACGGCAGCGCGGTGGCTTCGGCTTTCTGGGCGGCCCTGGTGAGCGCCAGATCGAGTTGGATCGGCGTATGATCCGCGGACGCATCAAATCGCTGCGGAAAGACCTGGACAAGGTGCGGCGTATGCGCGCCACTCAAAGAAAGGGGAGGCAGCGCAAGGCCATTCCGACCGTGGCGCTGGTCGGCTACACCAATGCCGGCAAGTCCACGCTGTTCAACCGCCTCACCGGCGCGGATGTCTATGCCGATGACCGGCTGTTTGCGACGCTGGATCCTACGCTGCGGCTGCTGGAGCTGGATGATGGCGGGCGGGTGATGCTTTCCGATACGGTGGGTTTTGTGCAGGAGCTTCCCCATGAGCTGGTGGATGCTTTTCGCGCCACACTGGAAGAGGTCATCGAAGCAGATCTGATCCTGCATGTGCGTGATGCCGCCGCTCCGCAGGTCATTGAGCAAGGGCAGGTGGTAGAACAAACGCTGGCCCAGCTTGGCCTTGAGGGTGATGTGTCCCCGCCCGTGATCGAGGTGTGGAACAAGGTTGATCTGGTACCGGATGTGCGGTCAGTTATTCGCGAGGGGATTAGTGGCAGCCGGGTGGCCGTTTCGGCACTCACCGGCAAAGGCGTGAACGAACTCACAACGCTACTGTCCGGCTGGCTGGCGCAGGAAATGGTGGAGCTGAAACTGACGCTGGCAATTTCCGATGGACGTTCGCTGGCCTTCTGCTACGAGAAAGGAGAAGTGCTCTCCAAAACCGAAAGAGGGGACGTGGTGAATGTTGTCGTACGCCTGCATGTGGCGGATGCCGGTCGCTTCAATCTGAATCTGGAATCAGGGGGCCACTGCTTAAAAGAGGTCTAATGTTCATATATGCCGACATTTTTCCTCCCTATCGCCAGACGCTGGCCGGTGGTTCGAAGCTATTGAGTACTTGCATGTAATTGACGCGCTCGAAGGCCGAAGGGTCGGTGGCGTTTTCGTGGCTGACACTGCCCTTGAGCTGTTCGACGGATTCGTATTCATTCTCCTCCATCCATGTCTGCATATCCTTAAGCACCCGGGTCAGGTGATCGGGGCCATGTTTCAACAGGGCGCTGCACATGTGCGTTACATCCGCGCCGGCCAGCAGCATCTTGATGGCGTCTTCCGCCGTGTGGATACCGCTGGTGGCGGCCAGCGAGAGTTTCACGCGGCCGCGCAGGATGGCGATCCAGCGCATGGCCAGCAGTGAGTCCGCCGATGTGGAAAGGTTAAGGCTGGGCATGACGTTCAGCGTTTCAAGATCAATATCCGGCTGATAAAAGCGGTTGAACAGCGACACGCCGTCCGCGTCCACTTTTTCCAGGCGTTTGACGAAATGGCCGACGGAACTGAACTGCGGCGACAGTTTCATCACGACCGGGATGCTGATATGCGCCTTGAGCTGCTCCAGGATGCTGATATAGCGCTGTTCGACCTCTTCGCCTGTCTGCTCGATATCGGCGGCCACGTAGTAGACATTCAGCTCCAGTGCGTTGGCACCGGCCTCCTGCAGATGTTTGCCATGCTCCACCCAGCCGCTGATGGACGTGCCATTGAGGCTGGCGATGACGGGAATATCCAGCGCGGCCTTGAGCGCCGTCAACTGCTCCAGATACTCCTCCAGTGTCGTCTTGTAGGCCTCGTGCACAGGCAGGTAGGACTGTGCCTCGGCATGGCCGATGTCCTGGCCGTGCAGCAGGCGGTCGAAGTGCGCCTCATCGGCGGCAATATGTTCCTCGAACAGTGAAAACATGACGATGGCGGCAGCACCCGCATCCTCCAGCTTTTTGGCTATATCCACACTGCGGGACAGCGGCGAGGCCGAAGGTACAAGCGGGTTGGCAAGCTTCAGCCCAAGATAGTTCGTTGTCAGATCCATCGCTTACTCCTCCGCAGGCTTTTCATAGGATATGTTCGCCAGTTGCTCATATTGATGATAACGCTCGTTGATTTCTTCCTGCGCCTTGGCCATCAGGCGTTCGGCCGCATGCGGGTGGGTGCGCCACAGCATCGAGAAACGGGTTTCCGTTTCGGCAAACTCCTTGAAGGGAATGGAAGGCTTCTTCGAATCCAGTTGCAGGGGGTTCTTGCCCTGAGTGGTGCGCCGCGGATCGTAGCGGAGCAGGTTGATATGGCCGCTGTTTACCGCCAGACCCTGCTGGCGGATGCAGTTCGACAGCTCTACGCCATGGGCGATGCAGGGGCTGTAGGCGATAATCAGTGACGGCCCCGGATAGGATTCCGCCTCCATGAAGGCGCGCAGCGTGTGCACGTCCTTGGCGCCAAATGAAACCTGCGCGACATAGACATGCCCGTAGGCCATGGCGATATGAGCCAGATCCTTTTTACCGACCGCCTTGCCGCCGGCAGCGAATTTGGCGATGGCCGCCATCGGCGTGGCCTTGGACATCTGGCCGCCGGTGTTGGAATAGACCTCGGTATCCAGCACGAGGATGTTGACATCCCGGCCGGAGGCCATGACATGATCCAGTCCGCCAAAGCCGATATCATAGGCCCAGCCGTCGCCGCCGATGATCCACACGCTTTTCCTGACCAGTTGATCGGCCACCGCTTCCAGATTTCTGGCATCGGCCGTGTCCATGTCCTTGAGCTTCACCTTTAATGCCTCAATGCGGCGGCGTTGTTCGTGGATACCCGGCTCATCGGACTGGTCCGCCTCGATAATCTCCTGCACCAGTTGTGCGCCAATCTGCTTTTCCATGACCTTCATCAACCCGCGGGCGTAATCGGCCTGCTTGTCGATGGACAGGCGGAAGCCCAGGCCGAACTCGGCGTTGTCTTCAAACAGCGAATTGTTCCATGCCGGCCCCCGACCCTCGGCATTGGCTGCGTATGGCGTGGTCGGCAGGTTGCCGCCGTAAATGGATGAGCAGCCGGTGGCATTGGCGATCACCATGCGGTCGCCGAAGAGCTGCGTTGCCAGCTTGATGTAGGGCGTCTCGCCGCAGCCGACACAGGCGCCGGAAAACTCGAACATCGGCTCGGCGATCATCGCCCCTTTCATGCCTCCCCAGCGAATCTGCTCACGGTTGTATTCGGGCAGTTGTAGAAAAAAGTCCCAGTTCTCGCGCTCGCTCTCGCGCAGGGGCGGTTGCGGTGCCATGTTCAGCGCCTTGTGGCTGACATTAGATTTGTCCCTCGCCGGGCAAATGTCCACACACAGACCGCAGCCCGTACAGTCCTCGGGCGCGACCTGATAGGTAATCTGCATGTCGGACTCGAACTCCTTACCCTTGACCGGTACGTATTTGAAGGTCTCCGGCGCATCATCGGCGGCTTCAGCCGGGAACACCTTGGAGCGGATGGCCGCATGTGGACAAACAAACGGGCACTTGCCGCAGTGGATGCACAAATCCTCATCCCATACAGGAATCTCCAGTGCCAGATTGCGTTTTTCAAAGGCCGCCGTACCCAAAGGCCAGGTACCGTCGGCGGGGATGGCGCTCACCGGCAGGGCATCGCCTCGCCCGGCAATGATTTCACCGGTAATCTGCCTGACGAAGTCCGGCGCGGCTTCGATTACCGGCGGCATCATCTCGAAGCCGCTTGTTGCCTTCGCCGGCACGTCCACCTTGTGCAGGTGATGCAGTGCTGTATCAATGGCGTCAAAGTTCTTTTTAATAATACTCTTGCCTTTCTTACCGTAGGTTACCTCCACCGCCTGCTTGATTTTGGCGATGGCCTGATCCCGTTCGAGAATGCCGGAAATGGCGAAAAAGCAGGTCTGCATCACCGTGTTGATGCGCCGGCCCATGCCGGACTCTTTTGCCACCGCGTAGGCGTCGATGACGTAGAATTCGAGCTGTTTGTCGATAATCTGTTGCTGCATTTTCTGCGGCAGGTCATCCCATACTGCATCCGGCGCATGCGGGCTGTTGAGCAGGAACACCGCGCCTTTAGCTGCGTGATCCAGCATATCGTAGCGCTCGAGGAAGACCGGCTGATGGCAGGCGACGAAATTTGCTTCGTCATTGCCTATCAGATAGGAGGAGAGGATGGGCTCCGGTCCGAACCTGAGATGGGAAATGGTGACCGCACCCGCCTTCTTTGAATCGAAAACAAAATAACCCTGTGCATGTAGGTCGGTGCCCTCGCCGATAATCTTGATCGAATTCTTGTTGGCGCTGACGGTACCGTCCGAACCCAGGCCATAGAAGACGCAGCGAGTGACGCCCTTACCGGCGTCCACGCGGAAGGTTGCATCCCAGTCCAGGCTGGTATGCGATACATCATCATGGATACCGATGGTGAAGTGGTTCTTCGGTGCATTCTTGCCAAGTTCGTCGAATACGGCCTTGATCATGCCAGGCGTGAATTCCTTGGAGGACAGGCCGTAGCGTCCGCCGATGACGCGGGGAGGCGTAGCGAATTTTTTGCCGCCGTTGGTGATATGCTCGGCGAGTGCGGTGACCACATCCTTGTATAACGGCTCGCCGTCAGAGCCCGGTTCCTTGGTGCGGTCAAGCACGGCGATTTTTTTCACGCCAGCGGGGATGGCTTGCAGCAGCATAGCGGGGGCAAAGGGACGGTACAGGCGCACCTTCACAAGCCCGACCTTTTCGCCACACGCATTCAGGTGGTTGACAGTTTCTTCCACAGCATCAGCGCCTGAGCCCATGATGATGATCACGTGTTCGGCATCGGCATCGCCGATATAGTCAAACAGATGATATTGCCGGCCGGTCAAGCCGGCGAACTGGTCCATCACTTTCTGAACGATGTTCGGCATGGCCTCGTAAAAGGGGTTGACCGATTCACGGCCCTGAAAATAGACATCCGGATTCTGGCTTGTGCCGCGCAGCACGGGCGCTTCGGGCGTCAATGCGCGTTTTCTGTGCGCGCGGACCAGTTCATCCGGCAACATAGTCCGCATGATTTCATCGTTGATAATTTCGGCCTCGTTGACCTCGTGTGAGGTGCGGAAACCGTCGAAGAAGTGAATAACGGGCACGCGGGCGCGCAGGGTTACGCTCTGAGCGATCAGCGCAAGATCCATGACCTCCTGCACATTGTTGGAGCAGAGCAGAGCGAAGCCAGTCTGGCGCACCGCCATGACATCGGAATGATCGCCGAAGATTGAAAGCGCCTGGGCGGCCAGCGAGCGTGCCGCGACGTGAAAAACGGCGCTGGTCAACTCGCCTGCAATTTTGTACATATTGGGGATCATCAGCAGCAGGCCCTGCGAGGAGGTAAAGGTGGTAGTCAGTGCGCCGGTTTGTAGTGCACCATGCACCGTGCCGGCTGCACCCGCCTCGCTTTGCATTTCGATAACTTCGGGCACTGTGCCCCACAGATTTTCACGCTCCTGGTCTGACCATGCGTCGGCCATTTCACCCATGGTTGAAGAGGGCGTAATCGGATAAATGGCGATAACCTCACTGCTGCGGTGCGCAATGTAGGTTGCTGCTTCGTTGCCTTCAATGGTGACCTTGCGGCTCATGTGCAACTCCTGCGGTGGCGTGGACGGCAGTGTAGCGGCAATCGACGTTTCTTGCATGTGCGCCGGGCACCGGCCGTGAAATCGCGCCGGCAATCAGCTATCCTCGGGGAAAGAGCGCGACGGGAGGATGGTTTGCAAAAGCTCGCATTGAATCATGGTCTGGGCTTGATGGACCTGTACCACCGGCAGGGTCTGGCACGGCTTGATGCGCAGTTTACGGGTCATCTGCAGACCGTGGACGCCGGACTGCACGACAGGCTCATGGCCGTCCGCGCCGATCCGTCATCGCTGGCGAAAAAGGAAGAATCCGAGTTGCTGATCGCGCTGGCTCCGCATGTTGAGACGTTCATCGCCGCGCTGTTCGGCATTCAGAATGAAATGGACCAGCTTATGGTGCGGCAGCAGGCATTGTCCGCACTCTATGCCTGCAAGAAGCAGTTCGTTCAGCGCTTGGCCAAGAAGCCCGCCGCCGATCAGATCAGCGAAAGAGATGCTGTGGAACTCACCGATGAGCTTTCAACCCTGTTCGGCGAGCCATTCAGTGAGCTTGCCTTTGCAAGTCATGTGGTGGCCTGGCTACAGGACAAGGAGG
>JBHHXG010000009.1:0-35115 GCA_046756985.1 Mariprofundaceae bacterium
TCGTGCCCTGCGCGCACTGTAAGAACAGGTTGCTGACGGGTACAGATAACTAACCGGTTCGCAGCGTGCCATGTGGAAGCTGGCTCCGGTAGAGGTTTAATTCCCGGCTTGTATAAAGGATTCGATGCGGGACTTGATCTGATCGCGCACTCGGCGGAACTCACCCATAATTTCTTCTTCCGTGCCAGTGGCCTTGGCAGGATCATCAAATGGCCAATGCTGTTTTTCGCATGTGGCCGGGATATTCGGGCAGGTTTCATCGGCATGGCCGCAGACGGTGACCAGAAGATCAAGGCTATTCAAAATAGCAGGGTCCAGTTTTTCGGATTCCTGGCTGGAGATATTGATACCCGCTTCACGCATGACAGCGATCGCACGCGGACTCTTACCATGGGCCTCAATGCCCGCTGAAAACACCTCGAACCGGTTGCCCCCTAAAGCCTTCAACCATCCCTCAGCCATCTGAGAACGGCATGAATTGCCGGTGCAAAGAAACAGCACGCGCGTTTTGCTCACCTCGCGCCTTCACCGGCGGACGGAATCGCCCAGCGCCTTGAATGTATCAGCTGTTCTCATCGTTGCATCAGTCCCTCAGAAGAAACATCTTCTGCAACGCGCGGTGGCCCACAAGCTGATGCAGCAGGGCCATGCCTACATGGGCTAAAATGAAAATCCACAGCAGATCTCCCAGCACTTCATGCGCTTCTTTCATATCGTGTACAAAGCCGGTCATACGGCCGGAATTTTCCATACCCAAGCCCATAATCACACCGGTTACAGCCAGCCCCAGTGTAAGCAGCAGACCCAGACCATGTATCATACCAGCCAGGTGGGTGTCTTCATTGTCAGAGGGTAGTTTTCCTCGCAGCCACAGCGGTACATCATGGCGAATCTCATGCGCAATGCCACGTAGCCCTGCGGTCGTCAGCCATGGGAGCAGACGCATCCAGCCGCCTTCCGCTCTACCTGCCAGTCCCCATAGAATACGGGCCAAAATCAAAGCAAACGCAGCGTAACCAACCCATTCATGCATATCGAAAAACAGAATCTGAATATCATCCCTTATGCGCCCCGGCTTGGGCCGTTTCATCCATTCCTCGGTAAATAGCTGGATCGGAATTAGCAGCGCAAAACCCCAGTGAATCAAGCGCGTGATGCGGTCATAATGCATGATTATCTGTCCTTGGCGGCACCTTTGGATAAACGCAGACGCAGCGCATTCAGTTTGATGAAGCCTTCTGCATCAGCCTGGTTATAGGCGCCTTGATCTTCATCAAATGTAGCAAGTCTCTGGCTAAACAGCGAGTTGTCCGATTTTCTGCCGACCACCATGACATTGCCCTTGTACAGCTTCACTCGCACTGTGCCATTCACGACAGCCTGTGAGGTATCAATCGCCTGCTGCAGCATGATCCGCTCCGGCGCGAACCAGAAGCCGTTGTAAATCAGCTTGGCGTATCTTGGCATCAGCTCGTCCTTTAAGTGTGCCGCTTCGCGATCCAGCGTGATGGACTCCATCGCGCGATGCGCCTTGAGCATGATCGTGCCGCCCGGAGTTTCGTAGCAGCCGCGCGACTTCATGCCGACAAAGCGGTTCTCGACAATGTCGATGCGGCCGATGCCATGCCTGCCGCCCAGCCGGTTCAGCTCGGTCAGCACCGCAGCAGGGCTCATGGCCTTGCCGTTCACCGCGATGATATCGCCGCCCTGGTATTTTATCTCGACGTATTCGGGTTCATTTGGGGCCTTCTCGGGCGAAACGGACCAGCGCCACATGTCTTCCTTCGATTCGCACCATGGGTCTTCCAGATCATAGCCCTCGTAGGAGATGTGCAGCAGGTTGGCATCCATCGAGTATGGCGATTTGGAGCCCTCGCGCTTGCGCTCGACCGGAATGCCGTGCTTCTCGGCAAAGTTCAGCATGTCCTCGCGGCTGGCCATGTCCCATTCGCGCCACGGCGCGACAACCTTGACGTCCGGCTTCAACGCATAAAAACCGAGTTCGAAGCGCACCTGATCGTTGCCCTTGCCGGTAGCGCCGTGTGAGACCGCATCCGCACCTTCTTTGTTGGCAATTTCAATCATACGCTTGGCGATCAGCGGGCGGGCAATGGAGGTGCCGAGCAGGTATTCACCCTCGTATATGGCATTGGCGCGGAACATCGGAAACACATAATCGCGCACGAATTCCTCGCGCAGGTCTTCAATATAGATGGATTTGACGCCACCGTCCTTGGCCTTGGCGCGAGCATCCTCGACTTCTTCACCTTGGCCAAGATCAGCCGTGAATGTCACCACCTCGCAATCATAGGTGTCCTGCAGCCATTTCAGAATGATTGATGTATCCAGCCCACCGGAATAGGCAAGGATGACTTTATTTACATTAGAGTGCGCCATGGAAGTCCTCGTTATCGCATCAGAGTCGGGTTGTGCAGTCTAGGGCCTGTTAACACTAATTTCGAGCCTGGTGCATGGCCATGAGTGGGGAAACGGTCTTTCAGCCTGTCAGTAAAAATTCCAGGAGTGCCTTTTGGGCATGCAGACGGTTTTCCGCCTCGTCCCAGACCACCGACTGTGGGCCGTCGATCACCTCGGAAGCCACTTCCTCGCCGCGATGCGCTGGTAGGCAGTGCATGAATAGTGCATCGGGCCTGGCATGCGCCATCATCTTCTGATCCACGCAGAAGCCGGCAAAGGCCTTTTCGCGCTCGGCCTGCTCGGCCTCCTGGCCCATCGACGCCCAGACATCGGTGGTTACCAAATCCGCGCCCTCGACCGCCTCGAGCGGATCATCGGTGATGCTTACGTTCGCACCCAGTGTCTGGGCAGCCGCAAGCAGCTTTTCGTCCGGGCAATAGCCGGCCGGGCAGGCGATCTTCAGCTGGTAACCGAAGGAAACCGCGCCGTTGATCCACGAATGCGCCATGTTGTTGCCGTCGCCAATCCAGGCGGCCGTCTTGCCGGCAATCGAGCCGCGTTGCTCCTCATAGGTGAACACATCGGCTAGAATCTGGCAAGGATGCGTGAGGTCGGTCAGCGCATTGATGACCGGCACCTCGGAATATTCGGCAAACCGCTGCAGATTTTTATGGGCAAAGGTGCGGATCATGATGATATCGACCATGCGCGACAGCACCCGCGCCGAATCTTCAATTGGTTCGCCACGGCCGAGCTGCGTGGTGCCGGAATGCAGAAACAGCGCATGTCCGCCCAGCTGGTACATGCCGGCCTCAAACGACACACGCGTGCGGGTGCTCGCCTTGTCAAAAATCATTCCTAGCGTTTTTCCAGCAAGGGTGCGGTGCGGCGTGCCGGCTTTTTGCAACGATTTCAGTTCTGCGGCGCGTACCAGAATGGCTTTTGCTTCATCCGGTGAGATATCCAGTAAGGTCAGAAAATGTTTCATCACTGCTCCTCGTAAGTCGGCAGACAATCAGCAAGAATCTCCAGAGCCTCATCAATCTCGGCGGTTGAGACATTCAATGGCGGCAGAAAACGCAGTACTTTCGTGCCGGCAGGCAAGATTAGCAGACCGCGCTCTCGGCATGCTGTGATAACGGAAGCGGCTTCAATATCCAGCTCTGCTCCGATCAGAAGGCCCTGTCCGCGCACATGCCTCAACACCGGATGGCTGCTGCGCATAGCTTTCAGCCCCAGCATCAGGCGCGCGCCCTGCTGGCGTGCATTTTCCAACAAGCCATCACGCTCAATGACATCAAGGACGGTCAGTGCCGCGCGGCAGGACATTGGATTGCCGCCAAATGTGGAGCCATGGCTGCCGGGCGTGAAATGCTCGGCGACTTTTCCCTTGGCGAGCATGGCACCAATCGGCATGCCTCCCCCCAGGCCTTTGGCAAGGGTCAGGATGTCCGGGAAGATATTTTCATGCTCAAAGGCAAACCAGCTGCCGGTGCGGCCGATGCCCGTCTGCACCTCATCAAGGATCAGCAGAATGCCGGTTTTGCGGCATAGGGCGCGGACTTCTTTCAGGAAGCCATAATCCGGAACATTCACGCCGCCTTCTCCCTGAATGGGCTCGAGCAAAATGGCGGCGGTATCATCACCGGTGGCTTCGTGCAGCGCATCCATATCCCCTAGAGGTACATGGACAAAACCTGGCGGTAGGGGATCGAATCCGGCTTTGACTTTATCTTGTCCCGTAGCGGTTAACGTGATGAGCGTTCGGCCATGAAATGATTGCTGTGCTGTGATGATGGTACGCCGGGAAGAGCCCTGGTCGAACCAGAACTTGCGCGCCAGTTTAATACCCGCCTCATTGGCTTCCGCGCCCGAATTGCAGAAGAACGCAGCATCAAGGCCGGATAGATCGCACAGCTTTTGCGCCAGTTCGGCCTGCTGCGGAATCTCGAAGAGGTTTGAGCAGTGCAGCATGGTGCCCGCCTGCTCACTGATTACCTGACTGATCTCCGGATGCGCATGCCCGAGGGTGTTCACCGCGATACCGGAAATGAAGTCCAGATAGCAGTGTCCTGTATCATCATAAACACGCGTTCCCTCGCCCCGCACGAGGGTAAGCGGATAACGGGAATAGGTGTTCATGACGGCGCTCATGTGCAAAGTCTAGAGTTCAGTAGCGTGAAAAGCATCTGTTTTGCCGATATTCCTACTGTGCAGTAAATTTGGCATAAGCCCGACGGACTCCTAGGATAGGCCAATGAATCAAACGGCTTCAGCCCATAGGACAAGGATCAAGATATGCGGCATCACCCGCCTGGAGGATGCATTGGCAGCCTCCAGACTTGGCGTGGATGCGGTAGGCTTTGTCTTTTACGACAGGTCTCCACGTTATATAGCGCCGATGAAAGCAGCGGGGATTATCCGTCAGTTGCCGCCATTCGTTTCAGCAGTTGGCCTGTTTGTGAATCCGACGCAGGAGGCGGTCGATGAAGTACTCAAATATTGCCCGCTGGGAGTAGTACAGCTGCATGGCGACGAATCGCCGGAATTCTGTCAGGCACAGGAAAGACGGGTGATCAAGGCGGTTGCCGTCAGTAACGCGGAAGATTTAAAGCGGGCGAAGGCATATACCTGCCCACTATTGCTCGATGCCAAAGCTCCGAAAGGGGTATATGGCGGAGCAGGCGAGTCATTTGACTGGTCATTGTTGGCTGGGTTTGAGCACGATTACCCGCTGATCCTCGCTGGGGGTTTATGCGCAGACAATGTTGAGCAGGCACTTTCTATTCGCCAATGGTTTGCGCTGGATGTATCCTCGGGAATCGAATCTTCACCAGGCATCAAGGATGCTGAGAAAATGAAGGCGTTTGTTCACTGCGTGAACGCCTGCACCTGATACCGGTATTGGGGAGACTGCGTGTCCGCATCATCCATCTATGATATGACCATCCGCCACGGCCCCGATGCCAGAGGGCATTTTGGCGAATTTGGTGGCCGTTTTGCCGCCGAAACGCTGATGGGTCCGTTACTGGATCTGGAAAAGGCCTTTTTCGAAGCCTGGGAAGATGAGGTATTTCAGGCTGAGCGCCTGCGTCTGCTGGAGCAGTATGTGGGCCGGGCAACCCCGCTTTACCATGCAATACATCTGTCGGATGAAATTGGCGGCGCGCAGATTTATCTCAAGCGTGAGGATTTGACTCATACCGGCGCGCACAAAATCAACAATACAATTGGGCAGGGGCTTCTGGCCCGGCGTATGGGCAAGAAGCGTGTGATTGCCGAAACAGGTGCCGGCCAGCATGGCGTGGCGACAGCGACGGTGGCTGCCATGTTCGGCATGGACTGCGATGTTTATATGGGCCGTGAGGACATGGAACGCCAGGCGCCGAATGTGTTCCGCATGCGTCTTCTCGGGGCCAATGTGATTCCCGTGGATTCCGGCTCGGCGACGTTGAAGGATGCATTGAATGAAGCCTTGCGGGACTGGGTGGCAAGCTGTGAAAGCACATTTTATATCATCGGCACCGTGGCGGGCCCGCATCCTTATCCGTTGATGGTGCGTCAGTTTCATGCCGTCATTGGTCAGGAAGCCCGCAGCCAATGTCTGGAGCAGGCGGGCCGCTTGCCGGATGTGGCGGTGGCTTGTGTGGGCGGTGGTTCGAATGCCATGGGTTTGCTGCACCCGTTACGCGATGATCCGGTACGACTGGTGGCGGTAGAAGCTGCGGGCCATGGTCTGGAAAGCGGCGAACACGCTGCCTCACTGACAGCCGGCAAGCCGGGCATCCTGCACGGCAATCTGACCTATCTGCTTGAAGATGAAGAAGGACAAATACAGGGCACGCACAGTATTTCGGCTGGGCTTGACTATCCCGGTGTGGGGCCGGAACTGGCAGCCATGCATGAAGCGGGTCAACTGGAGCTGACAACAGCGAGCGATGCAGAGGCGCTGGAGGCATTTCAGCACCTGACGCGTGCCGAAGGCATTATTCCGGCGCTGGAATCCAGCCATGCTCTGGCAGCAGCCATGCGCATGGCTGCCACGATGACATCCGACCAGTTGGTGCTGGTGAATCTCTCAGGCCGTGGTGACAAGGATATGGATACCGTCTGGAAAATACTGGGTTCGGATGTCTCCGGAGACAGCGCATGAGTGGGGACAGGCTTGCAGCCTGCTTTGCACGTTGTGCTGAAGGGCACCGCAGTGCACTGATCGGCTATCTTACGGCCGGAGACCCGAACCCGGAAATTTCCGAGAAAGCGCTTTGTGCGCTGGCTGAGTATGTCGATATTATTGAGATTGGCATGCCCTTTTCTGATCCCATGGCGGATGGCCCTGTGATCCAGGCAGCCAGCGAGCGGGCACTTGCAGCCGGCACACATATGGATGATGTATTTCGCCTGGCCACGATAGTGCGCAGGGCGCAACCGGATATTGGCATTGCGCTGATGGGTTATGCCAATGTGCCGTATACCATGGGCTTTGAACATTTTGCCGAGCGTGCCGCCGCATCCGGTGTAGATGGTGTGCTGATGGTGGATATCCCCCCCGAAGAATCAGCCATCTGTGATGCAGCGCTGAAAGCAAATGGCCTGCATAACATCCGTCTGCTGTCTCCAACGTCATCGGATGAGCGTATCCAGTTGGCTACCAGCGATGCGAGCGGTTTTATTTACTATGTGTCGTTAACCGGCATTACCGGAGCCGAGATGGGGAAGGCAGAGGAAGTAAAAAAGAAGCTTGCATCTATTCGCCATTATACCAACCTTCCTGTATGTGTCGGTTTTGGCGTCAAAACACCGGAACAGGCCCGGGAGGTCGCGGAATTTGCTGAAGGCGTTGTGATTGGCAGCCATTTTGTGATGCAGATCACAGAAAATATGGCCGATTCCAGTGCCATAGTGGAAGCGGTGACCCGCCAGGCGCAATCCATGCGCATGGCTGTTAGCAAAGCCGTTTAAGGGGGAAATGCTTGAGAGTCAAGGTGTTGGGTTGCTATGGGGGGCAATTGCTCGGGTTCCACCTGACATCGTTCCTGGTGAATGACTCTATTCTGCTTGATGCGGGTTCGCCGACCGAGGCTCTGACGCTGGAAGAGCAGCATGGCATCCGGCATATCTTCCTTTCCCATACCCATCTGGATCATATCAAGGACATTGCCTTCCTGGCTGACAATCGCTCACTCAAACGGCTGGGTAGTTCCGGCGGCAACCGGCATATCACCATTCACAGTCTGAAAGACAACCTTGAAACGCTTAAAGCACATTTCCTGAATGACAAGGTATGGCCGGATTTCACGAAAATTCCAACAGAGGATGATGCCATTCTCCGACTGCAGGAGATCAAGCCGGAAGAGGCAAGCGAAGCTGATGGTGTGCGCATTACTCCCATCCCAGTCAATCATCCAGTGCCCTGTACCGGCTTTCTGCTTGAAATGAATGATAAGCAGATTCTGTATTCGGCGGATACAGGCGTGACCGATCGATTGTGGGAAGTTGCCAACGCGCAGCCCAACCTGAAGGGCATCATTATGGATTGTTCCTTCCCCAATGCCTATCAACATCTGGCTGATATCAGTGGTCATCTGACGCCAAAGGGCATGGCCAGTGAACTGAAAAAATTCAAGAAGCTGGGTAGCGTGCCTGTGTATCTGTATCATATGAAGCCCGAAAGTCTGAACGTCCTGACCGCTGAAATGGAAGCACAGGATATTCCCCACCTGCGTATGCTGACGCAGGTGGACGAACTTCTTTTTTAAGGAGTTACATTTATGAGCTGGATTACGCGCCTGATTGAGAGCCCGAAACATATTCTTCGTTCCGAGGAATCCGGTGCGCCGGAGGGTCTATGGGTCAAATGTCCGGGATGTAGCGAAGCCTTGTATAACAAGGAACTGATGACCAGCCAGGTGGTATGTCCGAAGTGTAGTCAGCATTTGCGTGTGACAGCCGCGCAGCGGGCCCGGCTCCTTTTTGATGGTGAGAGCTTCGATGAACACGATGTGGAACTGCATTCCAGGGACCCATTAAATTTTAAGGACAAGAAGCGCTACAGAGATCGCACCAAGGATGCTGCAAAGAAAGTCGGACCTGAAGATGCAGTGCGCAATTATCTCGGCGATATTCATGGACATACTGTATCTGCTTCCATTTTCGAGTTTGCCTATATGGGCGGCAGTATGGGTTCGGTAGTTGGTGAGAAAATCGTGCGCGGTATGGAACGGGCGCTGGAGCGCAGTTGCCCTTACCTGCTGGTCACCGCATCCGGTGGCGCACGCATGCAGGAAGGCGTGCTTTCACTGATGCAGATGGCAAAAACTTCCTCGACCGCTAATCGTTTGCACGAAGCCAGGTTGCCATTTGTATGCCTGCTGACGGATCCAACGATGGGTGGCGTGTCGGCATCCGTGGCCTGGCTTGGCGATGTGATTCTTGCCGAGCCCGGTGCACTGATTGGTTTTGCCGGCCCACGCGTGATTGCCGAAACGGTGGGTGAGAAGCTCCCGGAAGGCTTTCAGCGCGCCGAATTTTTGCTTGAACACGGGCTGATTGACGCCGTTGTTGATCGCCGTGAGATGCGCGATTATCTGCGTAATCTTTTATCTCACCTGACACATCGCCCCTATCGCCAGGTTCAGTAGTCATTCCATAACAGATGAATAAACCCTCCAGCATTGAGAAATGGCTGGAGCAGTTGCAGATGCCTG
This sequence comes from Mariprofundaceae bacterium, assembly GCA_046756985.1. Lineage (GTDB taxonomy): Bacteria > Pseudomonadota > Zetaproteobacteria > Mariprofundales > Mariprofundaceae > JBHHXG01. The sequence goes on from JBHHXG010000009.1 coordinate 9,126, forward strand.
CCGCCGACCGTGATTACCAGCCAGGCCATGCACGCATGCATCGGCTGCTAAAAGCTGTTTGTGCGCACAGGCCCAGGCTTCGAATTCGCATTGCGGGGACGAACGGGAAAGGGTCAACGGCATTCATGCTGGCACAGGCGTTGCAGGCCGCCGGTCTTAAGGTTGGCCTGTATACATCGCCACATCTGTTGCGATTCAATGAACGTATTCGTATCAATGGCATGCCGGTTGACGATGGTATGTTGCGTACGGGGCTGGATCAAATCATGCCCGTAGCACTGGCAATCGGAGCGTCTTACTTTGAAGTGGCCACTACACTGGCGATCTTTATCTTCAGTCGGGAGCAGGTCGATGCTGAGGTGCTTGAAGCCGGTGTCGGAGCTAGGCTGGATGCCACCACAGCTGTTGATGCAGATATGGCGCTGATAACACCCATCAGTCTGGATCATCAGAATTGGCTCGGTGATACGGTCGAGGCCATTGCCGGGGAAAAGGCGTATGCCACAGATGGGTGCCGATGGTCGATATCTGCGCCGCAGTCTGAAACGGTAATGCATATTCTGCAGCAGCATTATCCTGCTCTGAAAATGGCCACAGGCGATTGTGCTTTGCCGGAATTAAAGGCAAAAGGTGAACACCAGTATGTGAATGCCAGCCTTGTCTGCGCAGCGGTTATGAAGCTGTTACAGGTGCAGGCAATCACTGCCGACCTCTCTGTGCTCAGACAGGCAATCGCCGAAACCATTATTCCCGGACGCCTGCAGCATGTTTGCTGGCAGTCTTGCGATATCTGGCTGGATGCAGCGCATAATATGCATGCCATCGAAGCGCTGTTGCCGAGCCTGTCCGGGCTGGCCGCTCCCTTTGATGGCATTATGGTGTTTACACGCGAAGACAGAAATCTCAGTGCTGCTGTGGCATTATTACGTCCATATGCCAGGCGGCTGATTGGAGATAACAGCAGCCTCTTCGATGTGGGATATCCCGATCCGATTGCCGCTCTGGAGTCCGAACTGGCTGCTCAGCTACAAGGAAAATTTTTACTGCTTGGTTCGTTTATGACCGTCGCGTCAGCGTTACAATGGCTGGAGACACAAAGCAGATAAAACAATTCTCTACACAGTTAGCAGAAAAGAAACTGATGCAACAGGTCCTAGTCCTCGATGGTGAAGCCCTTGACGCCGCGGCGCATACCGACCGGTCCGGTGCGCGTCATTTCAATGATGCCGTGTGGCATCAGCATACGCAGAAAGGCATCCAGTTTGTTCGCCTTGCCGGTCAGCTCCAGCGTGTAACTGGCTTCGGAAACATCCACAATACTGGCACGGAAGACCTCGGCCATACGCAGGACCTCGGCGCGGGTGTTCTCGGTTGCCTCGACCTTTATCAGCATCATTTCACGTTCCATATGTGCGGCATGTGAAATATCCTCGGCCTTGATAACCGGTACGAGTTTGTTCAGCTGTTTTTTAATCTGTTCGACAATACGCTCATCCCCCCGCGTGACCAGTGTCATGCGGCTGACGGTGGCATCCAGAGTTGGTGCAACATTCAGGCTTTCAATATTGTAGCCGCGTGCCGAAAACAGGCCCGTGATGCGCGTCAATGCACCGAATTCATTTTCGACCAGCAGGGTGATGGTATGCTTCATGCGAGCACCATTTCATTTAGCGCGGCTCCGGCAGGCACCATTGGGTATACGTTTTCCTCTTTGGAAACAGCGACATCGACGATGACGAAGTGGTCATCGATTGCAAATGCCTTTTTCAGCCCCGTATCAAGTTCGGATAGGCTGTCTATACGGATGCCGACACCGCCATAGGCCTCGGCAAGTTTGACGAAGTTTGGCAGGGAATCAAAATAGGAGTGCGAATAGCGGGACTCGTAAAACATTTCCTGCCATTGGCGCACCATGCCCATATAGCCATTGTTCAGGATGACAACGATGACCGGGAGCTGGTACTGGAGCGCTGTTGAGAACTCCTGCGTGCACATCTGGATAGATGCGTCACCGCTGAAGATGACAACCCGCTCATCCGGCCTGGCCATCTGGGCGCCAAGGCCGGCTGGAAGCCCATATCCCATTGTACCAAGGCCACCGGAGGTAAGCCAGCGGTTCGGGCGTTTGAATCCATAATGTTGTGCCGCCCACATCTGATGCTGTCCAACATCGGTGGCTACAATCGCATCGCCTTTTGTGATTTCATGCACGGTCCTGATGACGGTCTGTGGTTTGATTGGCCCATCCGGCGCCTGATCAAAATGCAGGCTGTTCCTGGCGCGCCATTCATCGATCTGGTGCCACCAGATTTTCAGCGCCTCACTATCTGAACCATGATCACGTTTGCCAAGCTCGGCCAGAAGCTGGTCAAGTATGGCTGCGACATCACCGACAATCGGCAGATGCGCGTGCACATTCTTCGAGATGGATGACGGATCGACATCAATATGGATGATCCTGGCATCCGGGGCGAAGGCCTCGATTTTTCCGGTCACGCGGTCGTCGAAGCGTGCACCGACCGCAAGGAGCAGGTCGCTGTGCGAGACAGCCATATTTGCTTCAAATGTACCGTGCATGCCGAGCATGCCGAGGAAGTGCCGGTCATCATGGGGAATGCCGCCCAGGCCCATCAGCGTATTGGTAACAGGGAAATCCAGGGCATTGACAAAACGCGTCAACAGCTCCGCGCCTCCTGGCGAGTTAATAACGCCGCCGCCTGTGTAAACAACCGGTCGCTTCGCTTTTAGCAGCGATGTGATGGCGCGCTTAATCTGGCCATGGTGCCCTTTTGTGACAGGCTTGTACGAACGCATGTCAACCGATTCCGGATATTTAAATTCACAAATGGCGTTGCTGATATCTTTCGGGATATCCACAAGCACCGGGCCCGGGCGGCCCGTGGTGGCAATATGGAAGGCCTGCCGGATCGTCAGTGCCAGATCCTCCACATGCTTGACCAGAAAATTATGCTTTGTTGCTGAACGAGTAATGCCGACGGTATCAGCCTCCTGAAAAGCATCGTTGCCAATCATATTTGACGGCACTTGTCCGGAGAAACAGACCGTTGGAATTGAATCCATATAGGAATCGGCAAGGCCCGTAACAGCGTTGGTCGCACCCGGACCGGATGTAACAAGCGCTACACCGCATTTTCCCGAAACACGCGCATAGCCGTTCGCGGCATGCAATGCGGCCTGCTCATGGCGAACCAGCACATGCTTGAAATGCTTTTGTTTGAATATTTCGTCATAAATCGTCAATACCGAGCCACCGGGATAGCCAAAAATGGTATCCACTCCTTCGCGCTTCAGGCATTCGACGAAGATCTGTGCACCGGTCATTTTCATATTGATTGCAGCACCCGCTTATAAATGTTTTGCGAACATAGGTTCAGGTCCGAAAGGTGTCAAGCAGGATGGTGCTAAACTTCAGGCAAAATAAGGCCTTATGTCTTGTCTGGCATAGGCCGCAGCGGACAGCTCATCAACAGAGCATCTTCATGCTCATTTTGCGGCGGCCTGGGCTTGTAATAATTTTTGCGGCGGCCGTTAATGCGAAAGCCAAGCTTCTGGTACAGATTCTGTGCCGCAGCATTGGAGGCACGCACCTCCAGCACGGCCTGCTGCATCCGGGGCAGGCTTCCTTTTTCCTCAAGCAGGGTGCGGGAAAGCTGTAAAGCGATCTGCTGTCTGTGGAATGCTGGCAACACGGCAATTTGCAGGATATGCACCTCATCCATGATGTCCTGGCTGAGGAGATAGCCAGCCATAACCGTCTGCCTGCTGTCGCTATCAGGAAGTTCAGCGATGTAGAGCTCATAACCATGCCCGATGGCATGTTGCAGGGCCTGCCTTGACCAGGCCTCCGGGAATGCGGTGGCATTGAGCTGATAAACGTCATCAAGATCGGCTGCCGATCCCTTGCGCATACGGATGCTCAGCGTATCCGGCATTTGCTTAAATCAGCTGTCCTGTGGCGCTTCGATCTGCTCCTTCCAGTCGCAGTCTTCTACGGCGCAAATGTATTCGGTACCGCGCCGCTTGGTTATTTTTGCGGTAACAAATGGGGCACCGCATTTGGGACAGGGTTGGGCGATGGGCTGGTTCCACAATGCATTCTTGCATTTGGGGTATTGCGAACAGGAATAGAATATCTTTCCGCGCCGGGACTTCTTTTCGAGAAATGTTCCCTTGCCACAGGCTGGACATGCCACGCCTGTATCTTTCGGTTTTTCCAGCGGCTGGATATTCTTGCATTCAGGGTAGGCTGAGCAACCAAGAAACTTGCCATAACGACCGTGCTTGATCGCCATCGGTGCGCCGCATTTGTCGCATTTCTGATCTGAAAGCTCAGGCTCTTCTTTGTCACCATTACCATTAAGTGGCCGCGCATATTTGCATTCGGGATAGCCTGTGCAGGCCAGAAATTTTCCGTAGCGGCCCAGCTTGATTGCCAAAGACTTGCCACATTTGGGGCAGGTTTCGTCGGTTTCTTCGTGTGTGACATCTGAGCGTTTTACGTGTTCCTGGGTATGATCAACGCGCGCCTTAAATGGATCCCAAAAGCCACGCAAAAGGGGTTTCCACTGGGTTTCTCCCCTGGCAACTGCATCCAACTTGCTTTCGATTCCGGCTGTAAAGCCTGTATCGACGATGTCGGCAAAGTATGTCGTCAGAAAGCGGTTGACGATTTCGCCGACATCCGTGGGAACAAAGCGCTTTTTCTCCATCTCGACGTATTTACGTTCACGCAGCACATTCAGAATATTCGCATAAGTGGAAGGTCGACCAATGCCATGGGTTTCCAGTTCCTTGACCAGACTGGCCTCGGAGAAGCGCGGTTTTGGTTCGGTAAAGTGCTGCTTTGCATCTGCCTGCGAAATTTGTACCGCCTCTCCTTCTTTAAGAGGCGGGAGCATGCGCTCATCTTCCCTGGCGGGAGCATCATCGCTGCTTTCCATGTACAGTTTTCTGAAACCGGTGAAGGCCAGAGTTGAACCGGTGGCACGCAATACCATACCGCCTTCTGCCGTTAGGTCCGCGCGTACTTGATCCAGCACCGCATGAGACATTTGCGAAGCCAGCGCCCGTCTCCAGATAAGGCTGTAAAGTTTCCAGCTGTCAGCATCAAGTAGATTTTTCATTTGCTCCGGCGTGCGCGAGATGGCTGTGGGCCGGATGGCTTCGTGTGCCTCCTGGGCATTGCGGCTCTTGGTTTTAAACCGCCTGGGCTTGGCGGGCAGATACGCCTGTCCGAACTGGCTGGCAATGTGGTTGCGCATATCAGAGATGGCTTCCTCGGCCAGGTTAACAGAATCCGTTCGCATGTAGGTAATCAGGCCAACGCGATCACCGCCTACTTCTTCACCTTCATACAGGCGCTGGGCGATCTGCATGGTTTTTCTTGCCGTAAAGCCCAGTTTACGTGCGGCTTCCATCTGCAACGTTGATGTAATGAATGGCGGTGAGGGATGCTGCTTGACCTGTTTTCTCTGTACGGACTCAATCCGGAAGGCAGTTGCCTCTACGTTGCGTGCGATCAGCTTGGCGTGTACGCCATCGGCAATTGTAAATTTACCTAGTTTCTTGCCTTCCAGGGCATGGAGCTGGGCTGAAAAATCGGCGCCTTCTGCCGCACACGCCGCTTCGATTGTCCAGTATTCTTTCGGTTTAAAGTCGCGGATTTCCTGTTCGCGTTCGCAGATCAGGCGCAGCGCCACCGACTGTACCCGTCCTGCTGAAAGTCCGGTTTTCACTTTACGCCACAGCAGTGGAGATAAGGTAAAGCCGACGAGATAGTCCAGCGCACTTCTGGCCTGTTGCGCATCGACCAGATCCATATTGATTGTTTCCGGATTTGCGATGGACTCATCTATCGCACGCTTTGTAATTTCATTGAATGTGATGCGCTGAACAGCCTTGCCCTCCAGCGCGCCATGCTCTCTCAGTACCTCCGCCACATGCCAGGCGATAGCCTCTCCTTCACGGTCCAAGTCGCTGGCAAGAATGAGCGTATCGGTTTTTTTCAGTGCCTTTTCGATGGCGTCCAGCCGCTTCTTCTTGTCCGCAATGATTTCGTACTTAAGGGCAAAATCATGCTCGGGATCAACAGAACCATCCTTTTTCGGAAAGGCACGCACATGCCCATACGAGGCCAGTACCTTGTAGCCCTTGCCTAGATATTTTTCGATGGTTTTTGCCTTGGCGGGAGACTCTACAACGACAACTGCGCTCATCTGATTATGCCCCCAAATGTAAATTTACGCGCTATAACACCAATGCATAACGGCTGCCGGGTAGGCGTTCGATGACGCCCTGCAGCTCGAGGGCGAGCAAGATGGGGGAAAGCTCCGGCACGGTCAAGTCGCAAATTTCGGCCAGCGTATCCAGATGGAGAATATTCTGCTTCAGCGCGGCAATCACAGCGGTCTCCTGCTCACTGGCAGGTGTATAGGCATGCTGGGGACGGCCAGGGTTATGCTGCCATGCCATATGTTTGAGCATGTCTGCAGCAGATTCTGCGAGAATTGCGCCATCACGTATCAGCTGGTGACAGCCAGCGTGATTGCCGGACAAAATAGAGCCTGGAACCGCAAACACTTCGCGTCCGTATTCAACCGCCTGGCGCGCGGTGATCAGCGAGCCCGAGCGGATATCGGCCTCGATGACAATAGTGGCATCGGCCAGGCCTGCGATAATGCGGTTGCGACGGGGGAAATATTCAGGGCGGGGCGTAGTTTCGGGCAGAAACTCACTGATCACACAGCCCTGTGCGGCGATGGCATCCATCTGGCGCTGTTGCTCTATGGAGAAGGAAACGGCAAGTCCGCTGCCAAGCACGGCAATGGTTGGGGCTTTGGCTTCCAGCGCACCTGCATGAGCCGCCGTATCGATGCCGTAGGCCATGCCGCTGACAATACCGATATGCCGTTCTGATAAATGCCGGCACCAGCGTCTGGCAATCAGCCTGCCTTCACGGCTGGCCCTGCGCGCACCTACGACAGCGAGCATGTGGTGATGGTTCAGATGCGCCAGATCACCACGGGCGAACAGTACCAGCGGTGCATCTTCGATGTTGTTTAAGCGATAGGGATAGGCATCATCCGCCGGACACAGGATAGCAATATCATGCTGCTGACAGTCATTTGCAATGCGCTCTGCTTGCCGGGCATCGCTTTTTGCCAGCGCCTGGACAAGCCGGGGACCTACACCATCAATATCATGCCAATCGGCGGCGGAGAACTGCCATACTTGTTCAATAGAGCCACAGGCGCGGACAAGCTGTCTGCCGATGAGCGGGCCAATGCCATGCACCATGGCAAGGCGAAGCCAGGCCACGGCCTGCCGGGCAACATTGGCAATACCGGAATCGGAAGGGTCTGCCAATTTGTGGTCGGTTAGGGAAGCTCTGAACAAGTCTTCCGTGGCCGCGACAGCGGCTTTGCGGGATGGGATGCAAGACGCGAGGCGAAGCGCATGGTTGTTCCATTCGCAATCCGAGCAACGCCACAGGCCGCCCGCAAAACCTTGTCCCTCAGGGTTGCGCCCCAATCGGGTGCTCGCCTCGTCAGACTCCTTGGCACCGTAGCTACAGCTACGACCTGCGTTGCCTTCCTTGCGATCATCCTGATTGGGACAGCAACGCGGCTCATGGAAGACTTGTTCAGAGCTTCCTTAGCGCTTGGCCTGATTGCGAACCGAGTCCCCGATATTGATCGGGTTTGTGGATTTGGTGATCAAGGCAATGGATGCATCTTTTTGCGGCACCAGGATAAGTAGTTCGCCAATTTTTTCTTCAGGGAGACGCACGCTTCCGCCGGCAATGCTGTCGGGCACCAGTCTACCTGCGCGGTGAATTGACAATGCGGTGCCGGCCTGCATGCCATCACTTAAACCAAGATTAACGCCAATGATCTGGTTCTGGCCTGCTGCTGCGGCATCATTGCGGATATACATGACCTGACCGAGCATTTCCCCACCTGGATAAGAAGGCGTGATACGAGTATCAATATCTTTCGCCGGTTTCAGGCGGTCACCGCGGGAAATTTCCTCAAAGGCATTAAGCACCACACCGCGATGAATATCTCCAGACTTGGATGTGACTTCAATTTGTCCGAGATGGTTAACCAGCACACCCACAACCTTGCCTGTTTTGGGCTCGCGAACGGGATCGCCCGTGCGGAAGATATCGAAGACATCGCCTTCATCGGCAGGCACGTCAAGTTTCAGATACAAACGGTTGTTGGCCCCGTAATTGATGCGCTCATCTTCGGAATCCAGAATATAACCGACGCCCTGGACGTCTCCCGGCTGGATAAAGTCCTGCCGTTTCAGAGCGGTCAGCAAGCGGCTGGGATCAATCTCTGCTTCAAGACGCTCTGCGGGTTTGACGATAATCTGCGGTTGCGGCCGGACCTTGGTCAGGCCGCCTTTTTTCTGTTTTTTGATATCGAACCAGATTTCATTGCCGGGGTAAATCAGGTCGGGATTGGAGATATACAGGTTGCGCTCCCATATCCTGAGCCATTTCTCGGGATCCCTGAAAAAATAATTAGCTATATCCCAGAGCGTATCACCTTTCTTGACGATATAGGGTTGGGGAAGATTGGGGCGCAAGTCGTTTTCGGAGACTGCCGATGGCATATCCAGCGTATCGGCATGGATCTGCACCGGCATTGAAAACATGAATATTGCCAGAATGATAGCGGTAATATGTTGAAGTTTCATGAGAGCCTCCCGAGCTAACCCTCGAATTTTTCAAAGAATGGCACATATCAAGCAGTCGCGCAACCCGGAGGAAGCATGCAATCACCAGGCTATTTATCTTCCACCATACGCTCTTTTTTGTCTTGATGGATTGTTGGTTCTTCGTGCGCAAGCAGGCGGCGAATGTTGTTGCTGTGCCGGATGATCATGATGACGGCAAGTAACAGGGTAGTAATTATGCCGGCTGTAGATGCATCAAGCAGCCAGGCAAACAGAGGCATCGAAGCACCAGACAGGATGGAGGCGAGCGATACATAGCGGCCGACGGCAAGCACAAGCAGCCAGAACGCAAAGGCCGCAACGGCAATGAGCGGTTGCCATGGTAGTATGACACCGAACATGGTGGCGACGCCTTTGCCCCCCTGAAACTTGAGATAAATCGGGAAAATATGACCGAGAAAGGCAGCCAGCGCGACGCATGCAATGATCAGTTCGCTGCCTGAAAGCCCGATGGCAATCGCCACGGGAATGGCACCCTTGGCAACATCAGCGAACAATGTCAGTGCGCCGACAAGCCTGCCGCTGGTGCGCAAAACATTGGTGGCACCGATATTGCCGCTACCGAATTCCCTTGGGTCACGGTTGCCGAGCGTGCGTGATAACAGAAGTCCGAAAGGAATGGCGCCCAGAAGATATGCGGCGGCGGACGCCAGCAGGAGTTTCAAAATCAGCCCTGTTTGCGGTAATAGCTACGGGAGGTATCGAGTTGCTGTTGCAAGCTCTCAGGCTGTGAAGCGCAGATATAGGTAGGCAAAATAGCCTCAATCGAGGCAGGGCTGCCGAATATGGCTGGATAGGCATTCCCCTGCACCACGTTATCTTTGCCCAGCAGCACAAGCTGATCCGGTGTCAGGGGTGGCGTCGGCAGGAACTGCATAAATGCTGCCATAATTCTGGCAGCAAAATGTGGTACAGGAATGAGTAGACGTGTGCGGCCAAGTGTTTGCATCAGGATTTCCAGCAGCTCACGGAAGGTGAACACATCCGGGCCACCCAATTCAAAGGTTTGGCCTTTCACATGGCGATTGCCGATGGAGGCCACAAAGGCGCGGGCAACATCATTCACCCAGATAGGCTGGAAGCGGGTCTGCCCGGCGATGACGGGCAGTACAGGTAGCATGGCGGTCATCTGCTTGAATTTATTAAAGAATGAGTCCCCCGCGCCATAGATGATTGAAGGACGGAATATGGTCCAGTTCAGTCCGGATTGACGGACCCGCTCTTCGGCCTTTCCCTTGGTGCTGGCATAGGCGCTGGCTGGCGTCTGCCCCGCGCCGAGAGCGCTCATATGCAGGTATTGCCGGACACCTGCGCGCTTGCAGGCCGCCACTACGTGCTCGGCCCCGCGTACGTGGGCCGCTGTAAAATTATAGCGACCCTTTTCAAACAGCAGACCAACTAGATTAATCACGGTATCTGCACCCTGCATGGCTTCGTCAAGACCGCGTCCGTCCGTAATATCCACACGCGCAAGCCTTGCCCCGTCCACCTGCAGCTCACGGGATCGTTCCGGATGGCGGCAGGCAACGGTTACCTGGTAACCGTGATGAATGGCCTCATGCACAATGGCGCGGCCAACGAATCCGCTGCCACCGATAATGCATACACGCTTGGACATGATTTCCTCCACTACCCTAAAACTGACTATCAACAGATAATATGAATCAGATGTTTCCAGGTCAATCCGGCGGCATGGAATCCGTCCGCAGAAAAAGTGACAGCCGGGCTTGCAGCGTGCTGTACAGCAGCTAAGCTAGCAACTAAATATAATCACGAACCCTGTCGGGATGGAGGTATTATGGCTTTACGGTATTACAATCAGGATCAGATCATTGCTGCGGCCCGCAGCTCGCTCAGACCCCGGATGCTTATTACAATGGCGGCTACGATTCTCGGTTTCGTCGTTGTTTATGGCTTGTTCAGCATTGATGTCGAAACGAAAGGTTTCGCTTCCATTCTGCTGCGCTTTGTCGGTGGCGTTGGCAGCCTGCTATGGGCACTTTTTGGCCTTACCGCGCTGGCGCACCAGGTTCACTGTTCGGTCAAGGGAGAGGATATACCCAATCCGATACAGGCAGCGTGTTTTGCATGGGGACGGGCGAAATCGCTGATGCTTTTGCCGGCATGGGGTGCCGGCCTGTTGCTGGCTCTGATAGTGGCTGAAATGCTGGTATTGGCGTTGGCCAATATTCCCGGGTTGGGTCTGATCTGGCTGGCGCTTCTCGGCGTACCCCTGCTGCTGCTGAATACAGTGGTTGCTGTAGCGCTGGTGCTGGCGTTGTTCAACATTGCGGCGCGGGTAGCCATATCCGATGCCGATACCAATGCATTAAAAGATGTGCTGTGGAGGCTATTGCGCCAGCGATTGCCGGAACTGCTGATTTATAATCTCGGGGGTGTGCTGGCTACCTGCCTTGTCGCTGCCGTGGTGCTTTCGCCGTTGTGGCTTGGTGCGCAGATCACATTGGGACTGGTTGGTTATGCCGCAGGCGATGCCGCCCAGGCGGTTCAGGACGCTGCCGGCTTCTGGGGTGGAATTGCACATCTTGTCGGGCTGATCATGCTGGGCGCGCTGCTGGCGGCCATTGCCAGCGTGCCGGGCATTGTGATTACGCATATGACGCTGTCGGTGCAAATGGAACTGGATGCGTCTGAACAGAAAGCAGCGAAAAAACCAGCCAGACGCCGCCGGGCACCGTCTGCTTCAACAGCGGCCAAAAAGACAGCTGCAGCTAAAAAGACGACACGACGTTCAACTGCTGCCAAGGCTAAAAAACCCACGGAGGAAGCACCGGACACGTCTGCCTCCGAATAAACACCATGTCAGCAGCCCTCTCGGGTATTTCATCCGCCCAGCATTTGCCTGATGCTCTGTTTCGAACGTCGGAGCGTTATCCTTCACGCCCGGCTCAATGGCATCGCCAGGATGGGGAATATTTGCCAGTCACTTACAGCCAGCTGGCGTCTCGCATACGGCATGTTGCCTCCGGCCTGATGCGCTCGGGGATTAAAATGGGTGATCGGGTCGCTATTCTGATGGAAAACCGGCCGGGCTGGGCAGTGGCGGATTATGCTATCCTGTCCACAGGAGCGGTGACAGTGCCCCTGTACTGTTCCTATCGTCCGCAGGACGTGGCCTATGTGCTGAAAGATGCCGGCGTGGCGGCAGTGTTTGTATCAGGCGGGCAACTGCTGCAGAACCTGTTAAAGGCGGTGACAGACTGTCCTGATATTCAGGCAGTTTACGCACTGGAACAGTCTTCCGAGGAAATGGTGCATCATGTCACGGAACTGGAAGTCTGTGATGTTGATGTGCCGGCGCTGGAGGCGCGTCTGGCCAGCCTGGATCGTGATCAGCTTGCCACACTGGTTTATACGTCAGGCACAACGGCCAATCCCAAAGGCGTCATGCTCAGCCACGGCAATATTCTTGCCAATCTTGAAGCGATTCCGAATATCATCGAACTGACAGCGGAAGACAAACTGCTGTCTTTTTTGCCGCTGGCGCATGCACTGGAGCGCATGGCCGGGCATTTCCTGCCCTATTCATTTGGTCTTTCCGTAGCCTTTGCCGAACGGCCGGACACTGTGGCAAAAAACCTTACCGAAACCCACCCAACCATCATGATTGCTGTTCCGCGGATGCTGGAAGTTGTCCGTAGTCGCATTCTCGGGCAGGTCGCCAAACAGTCAGGCCTGAAACAGAAACTGTTCCACCATTTTCTGTCTCTTGCCGGCAAGGCGGCCAGGCAAGACGTTTCAAGCCTTGATGCCTTGATACTGAAGCTGCTGGATCGCATGGTCGGTGCAAAAATCCGCGAACGCTTCGGTGGACGTATCAGGCTGATGGTTTCCGGCGGAGCGCCGTTATCGGCCGAGGTGGCCGAGTTCTTTGAGGCGATCGGCATACCGGTTTTGGAAGGCTATGGCCTGACCGAGTCATCACCACTGATCAGCGCAAATCCTGTTGACGACCGGCGTATCGGCTCTGTTGGCAAGCCGGTGACCGGTGTGCGTGTAAAAATTGCCGGGGATGGTGAAATCCTGGCGCGTGGTGCCAATATCATGCAGGGCTACTGGCACCTGGATGGGGAGACAAAAGAGGCGGTGGATGATGATGGCTGGCTGCATAGCGGTGATATTGGCCTGCTGGATGATGATGGCTATCTGTATATTACCGGTCGCAAGAAAGAGCTGATTGTCAATTCCGGTGGTGAGAATATTGCGCCGGCGCGTATCGAGACGCTGCTCGATGGCGATGAAGAGATCGAACAGGCTGTGATTTATGGCGACCAGAAGCCATACCTGGTGGCCCTAATCATCCCGAACGAAGAGGCATGCATGGCATGGGCGAAGGAAGAAGGCTTACCGGAAACAGACTGGGAGAGCCTGTGTGCTTCGGATATCTTCCGAAAGGTATTGCAGACGAAGATCAGTCAAATCCTTAAACCGTTAAACCCGTACGAGCAGGTGCGTCGTATTCACATCCTGACAAAGCCGTTTACCATTGAGGATGGGCTTGTGACGCCAACCATGAAGATCAAGCGCCACAAGGTATATGAGCGCTATGCTGAGACTCTGGAACAGTTGTATAATTAGTCGGTGAATCGCGTCTCTGGCGCGCGCCGGTGGTAACGCTAGATTGTGGGCTTCATTCTATGTATTTAGCGGAGACCGCCATGCGAGCCTTGCCATCCATATCCAAAATCACATCAGCACAGTTGATTCTTGTTGCTGCAATCTGTTTTTACGCCTGTTCTGCTATCGCTGCTCCGGCGACCATGCCCTATAAGGGGCAGTTGCCGGATAAGGAAGGCGTACCTGTCAGCGGAACGGTGGACCTTACATTCTCGTTGTTTCAGGACGTGCAGGGAGGATTGCCTGTGTGGACGGAAATCCATCTGGGTGTGCCTGTAAAAAAGGGCCGCTTCAAGGTGATGCTTGGCAAGAATAATCCATTAAACCGGCTATCCTCTGACCGGACTTACTTTGTCGGCGTTCAGCAGGGGCTTGACCCTTCGGCTCCCGAGCTTGGCGCTCGAAAACTATTGATAGCGGCGAAACCTCAGCCGCAGCCAAAGGCAATGCGTTCCGCGACCCCTGCGCCCACCATTGCCCCTGCTGTATCTGTGCCAGCCGCAGCACCGGCATCGGCCGTTGCTGTATCTCCGACGGTGAGTGTTGCTGCATCATCTGCCGGTGCGGTAGCAGCAGTTGAAAGAAGGCTCAAAAAACACATGGCCAATGTGGAGGCTCATCATCGTCAGGGGCCGGGATCGGGATTGAATGCCGACCTGCTCGATGGCAAGGACTCGACTGCTTTCGCCGATGTTACCGCAATTGAGTCACATACGTTGGACAAGAAAAATCCACATGCCGTCACTGCCGTGCAGACCGGGGCCTATACGCGCGCCGAGGTGGATGCGCTGATTGCTGGACTGACAAAACAGATTGCCGAACTGCAGGCCAAGTTAAAGCATGTATCCGTCAAGGGAACGGAAATGCACATCACCGGCGCCAATCTGCATGTCGAAAGCGGCTCGGGATCAACCGAGGGAGAAACAAATGGTCTCGGCAACGTCATTATCGGCTATAATGAAACGCGGGGCAGTGGCGACAAACACACCGGCTCGCATAATCTTGTGATCGGCGGCAAGCACAATTTCAGCAGCTACGGGGGCATTGTCGCCGGCTATGAAAACGACATTGCAGGTCCCTATGCCAGCATCAGCGGCGGCACAAGGAATCAGGCGCTTGGAGAATTCACATCCATCACCGGCGGCAGGGAGAATGTTGCACAGGGTGCGAATTCCGCAATCAGCGGCGGCATCAAGCTCAAAACCTTTGGCGAGGACGACTGGGCGGCCGGCGGCCTGTTCCAGACGCAGTAGTCGCGGGCATTAGATGTGATGTAGGGGAAGATGTCTCGAGCAAGGGCCAACCACCATCACGTCTATGTCATCGAGCTGGATGAAGCGGTGCTGAAGGACAGGAAGTTTCTTTCCGCCAATCCGCATTATAAGGACTGTCTTGGTGCGATTCCTCTATATGTCGGCATGACCGGACTTGATCCCGAGCAGCGATTTGAGAACCACAGGAACGGCTACAAGTCCTGCAAATATGTAAAGAAATACGGCCTGCGCCTGATTCCGGAGATGTATGAATCCTATAACCCGATGAGTTATGAAGATGCCGTCAGAATGGAGCAAAATCTGGCGGAGAAATTAAGATGCGAGGGCTATGTTGTGTGGCAGAAATAGGCTGCAGTTCAGCTTGTGAGTGCCCGATTCCGGCCGGAAACAGTCATTTGACCGGTCATAATCATACACCATGTCATCGAGTCGATTTAACGTGAGATTGCCGCCAATTACCATCAATCCCGGAAGTTGGTGAATTTCAGCGGCCGGTCGGTATCCATACTCTTGATTAAAGCCATCACGGCCTGCAAGTCGTCGCGTTTCTTGCCGGTGACACGCACCTGATCGCCCTGAATGGCGGCCTGCACTTTCATCTTTTCCTGCTTGATGGCCTTGACGATTCTTTTGGCCAACTCCTGACTGATGCCCTGCTTGATGGTGATAAGCTGGCGCTTGGTACTGCCGCTGGCATCTTCCACCTCACCATAATCGAGGCATTTCGGGTCAAGATTGCGGCGTACCAGCTTGCCGCGCAGGATTTCGGCGATGGTGTTCAGTTTGTAGTCATCATCGCCAATGATGGTGATCGCATCGTCTCCCAGTTCAATGCTGGATTTGCTGCCCTTGAAGTCATAACGGGTCGTGATTTCCTTGTGCGTCTGGTTCACGGCGTTGTCCATTTCCTGCATATCGGTTTCGCAAACGGCATCAAAACTCGGCATCATGGCCTCCCCATGTGTGTAAAATCGTCAAAATCTTGCCGCTTTAGCCTTTGACAAGCAAACGCCTTGCCTTAAACATGCGTACAAAGGAGGAGCGTTTGCCGAATTCCATGCAACAGGATTATGCCGGACGGGTCTATCACCCGAGCGATTCGACGCAGGTTCGGCGCTTGCGCGCCAATCATCATCTGCGCAAAAAGAAGCAAGCCATGTCTTTTTCTCCGAAGAAGCTCATTCCGGTTTTTGGCGCGGGCATGTTGCTGTTTGTTGTTGTTATTCTGCTGCTGGGCAGCGGCAAGCCTGTGGATGCAAGCGTGGCTGTGCTGCAGGAAGAGTGGCTGACAGCAGAATTACCGAAGCAGGGAGCGCTTTTTGCCGAACGCCGGGAAATTCTGCGCAGCGGTGACACATCCGTATCGGTATTGGGGCGGCTCGGATTTCCGTTTGCCGAAATCAACGGCATGATTGCCGCCGCCAAACCGGTCTATGCGCTGAAAAACGTACAGGCGGGCAAGGCCTTTGTGCGCCGCGATACAGAGGACGCCTTGCATGTCATCTATGAGATTGACGCCAGCCGCTTTCTGCATATGCAGACAAAAGTCGGCGAGGGCTGGAAGGCTGCGATTGAACAGCGCGCAGTAACAACACGCCGTGTGCTGGCGCAGGGGGAGATTCGCGACAGCCTGTTTGTTGATGCGGCCAGGGCGGGTATGGACGAGCGCACTACGATGAACTTGGTTGATATCTTCGCCTGGGATATCGATTTCGCGCGTGATCTGCGAACAGGCGACCGCTTTCAAGTGCTGTTCGAAGAACAGTTTGATGATGCTGGCAAACAGGTTGGCAGCACCATTCTGGCTGCCGAGTTCATCAATCAGAGGCGGACATTTCAGGCTGTGCGTTTTGTTCAGCCTGATGGCCGGGCCGAATATTTTACGCCGGAAGGAAAAAGTCTGCGTAAATCCTATCTGAAGGCGCCGGTCAAATTCTCCCGTATTTCTTCGCGGTTCAGACTGAATCGCAAGCATCCGGTGCTGGGTTATACGCGCGCCCACCGTGGTGTGGACTATGCTGCCCCCTCTGGTACCGCAGTACGCGCGGTTGGTGATGGCCGGATCAGCTATACAGGATGGAAGGGCGGCTATGGCAGAATGATTGTGATTCGCCATACAAACGGCAATCATTCAACAGCGTATGCGCATTTGCGCGCTTACGGCAAGGGTATGCGCAATGGCCGGAAAATACGGCAGGGTCAGATTATCGGCTATGTGGGTATGAGTGGGTTGGCGACCGGCCCGCATCTGCATTTTGAATTTCGTGTGCGGGGACGCGCAGTGAATCCGTTGACCGTCAAGCGTGCGCCGGCCAAACCGGTGCGCAAATCCGATATGGCTGCCTTTCGTATCAAAACACAACCACTGCTGGGACGCTTACAAGAGACAACACAACTTCTGGTATGGAGTTAATGGTGGGAACACCCGCACAGACAGCCACAGCGTGGCTGGACAAAGCATACAAAGTTCTGGATATCGAGATCGCCGCCCTGCAGCAGCAGCGCGATGTCCTGGGTGAGGATTTTGTGCGTGCCATTGAAGCGATTCTGGCGATTGAAGGGCGCCTGGTTGTCGTTGGCATGGGAAAATCCGGCATTATTGCCAAAAAAATTGCCGCTACATTTGCCTCGACCGGTACGCCTGCTTTTTTTGTACATGCCGCTGAAGCGCAGCATGGCGACCTTGGCATGATTACACAGCAGGATGCCGTTCTGGCATTGTCGCACAGTGGCGAAACGGTGGAAGTATGCGGGCTTTTGCCGACGATCAAACGTCTGGGCGCCCCAGTCATCGCCATAACGGGTAATCCGGATTCCTCACTTGGGAAATATGCGGACATCTTGTTGCATGTGCCCGTCAGTCAGGAGGCTTGTCCGTTGAATCTGGCCCCAACGGCTTCGACAACGGCAGCACTGGCGCTTGGTGATGCGCTGGCCGTGGTGGTGTTGAAGCACCGCGGTTTCAAGGAAGAAGACTTCGCTCGCGTGCATCCGGCCGGAAGCCTCGGCCGGAAACTTTTACGGGTTACCGATGTCATGCACAGCGAACAGGAATTGCCGATGGTGGCACCGGATACGAGCCTTAAGGAAGCGATTGTAACGATGAGCAGCCACCGGCTTGGCATTACAGGCGTATCCGAGCACGGGCGATTGACGGGCTGTCTAACAGATGGCGATTTGCGGCGTATTTTGGAGTCTGGAAGCGTAAATCTGGAGTTGCCTGTCGGGGAAACCATGCACTCGAATCCCCAAACCATCAAGGCTGATCAACTTGCCAGTGAAGCGGTTCGCATCATGGAAGAGCACAAAATCACGGTGCTGTTTGTGCTGGATGAAGCCGGTCGCGCTGTCGGAGCCGTGCATATGCATGATCTGCTGCATGCAGGTGTGGCATGAACGATTCGTATGCAAGTTTCCCTTTTGAGCTGGCGGCTGGTGTGCACATGCTGGTGCTGGATGTCGATGGTGTCATGACTGCCGGGCAAGTTATTATGGATGACAACGGCATGGAATCGAAAGGCTTTAATGTCCGCGACGGGCATGGCCTGAAAATGCTGCAAAGGGCCGGTATTCAAGTGGCTATCCTGACAGGTCGGACATCCGGCGTTGTTGAACATCGCGCCAGAGATCTGGGTATTGAACATCTCATCCAGGGCTGTCTGCGCAAGGCGGAGGGTCTGGTACAACTCTGTGAGCAAGCCGGCCTCGCGCCGGAAGATTGTGCATATATGGGTGATGACATCGTTGACCTGCCAGCCATGCGCCATTGCCGGTTGATGATGTGCCCTGTCGATGCGCACATTGCAGTGGCCGGATGCGCACATTGGGTTTCCAGTTATCCTGGTGGGCAGGGGGCGGTGCGCCAGGCCACCGAAGGCCTGATTCTGGCTGCCGGAGTCTGGCAGGAAGTCGTCGCGGATGCTTATGACCTTTCTCCGGCTGACTGTGGCTGGGTAGTTAGTGCCGACAGGCCCTAGGCTTCATGACAGGACGCTTCCGGTCGGGGCTTAAATGGGGTTGTTTGGGGATAGCGCTGGGAAGTCTCGTTCTGGCATCGGTCTTGTTATGGCTGGGAGGAAGCAAGCCGATTTCGCAACAGGCCGGGGAAAAGGACAAGCCCAGGGCCGAGGTTGACAAGCCCCTGATTATTGAGCGTAAGGGCGAGCATATCGTGTGGCGGTTGCGTGCCGAGCAGGCCGATCAGCAACTGGATGGACGCATGCACCTGATTGATCCCGAACTGGAATTATTCACCGAGAGCGGCAAGATGATAAAAGTGCGGGGTCGCGAGGCATGGTTCAAACCTATAAAGCGTAATCTCAGTTTCAATGGCGCGGTGGAAGTACATTATGAAGAGTGGCGGTTGGCCTGTGACGTGTTGAAATATGTGAGTGGCAAGGATGAACTGTATGTGCCAGGCGACTTCACAGTGACAGGTGAATCGATGCAGGCGCGAGGCAAGGGTTTGCGCGCTCATCGCCAGACGCAGCGCCTGTGGGTGGATCAGGGTATATGGATCAGGGATAACAAGCTTGCATGGTCAGGAGGCGCGCCTTGAATCGTTTGCTGGGTATAGGGGTTTTATGCTGCATATTTACGGCGGCTTTGGCGGCTGA
This sequence comes from Mariprofundaceae bacterium, assembly GCA_046756985.1. Lineage (GTDB taxonomy): Bacteria > Pseudomonadota > Zetaproteobacteria > Mariprofundales > Mariprofundaceae > JBHHXG01. Next base: position 28,420 of record JBHHXG010000009.1, read on the forward strand.
GATTGTGCCGGTTGAGATTGAGGCCGAAAAACTGGCTGTGGAGCATACAAAAAATCAGGTGGAATTTTCTGGCGCAGTGCATCTACAGCGGGACGACTTTGAGCTGTATTGTGACCGGCTGGTAGCACATTATCAGCAGGGCAGGGCCCGGCTGGAACGGGCGGAGGCGTATGGCCATGTACGTATCAGGAACGGGGATGCGCATGGCTCTTCCCGTGAGGCCCGGCTGGATCAGACGCGCGGCATACTGATGCTTATCGGTGATGCTGTGATGGAACAGCCTGGCGGCAAGGTTCAGGGTGAAGAGATCGAACACGATATCAACCGGGCCTATACAGAGGTACGCAAGGGCAAAGAAGGGCGTGTACGTATGTTTATCGAGTCGGATACGGATCAGGCGGGCTTGCTGCCGGGAGATAAGCAGGGTGGCGAGGCTGCGGCGCAGCAGGAAGAGAGTCCATGAGCACGGTACACCATTTATCGGCACAGGGGCTATGTAAAAGCTATCGCAACAAACAGGTTGTTAGTGAAGTTGATCTGGATGTTTACTCCGGCGAATGTGTAGGGCTGCTGGGCCCCAACGGGGCCGGGAAAACGACATGTTTTTATATGGTCTGTGGTCTTATACCGGCAGATGGTGGTGACGTGAGTATGGACGGCGAGGCGATTACGCGGCAACCAATGCATATTCGTGCTCGCCGCGGAATCGGCTATCTGCCGCAGGAGGCCAGCATTTTCCGCAAGCTGACTGTACGTGAAAATCTGCTGGCGATATTTGAAACTCTGGATTTGCCACCGCTTACTGTTGAGGAAGAGTTGGAAGCATTGCTTGTTGAACTGGGTATTGAAGGCGTGCAGCATCAGAAGGCTTTTACCCTGTCCGGTGGTCAGCGCCGACGTACTGAAATTGCGCGGGCACTGGTCACAAAGCCGCGCTTCCTGTTGCTGGATGAACCATTTGCCGGCGTGGATCCGATTGCTGTGGAAGATATTCAGGCCATCATTGCTGATTTGCGCTCGAAGGATATCGGTATTCTGATTACCGATCATAATGTGCGCGATACGCTGTCGATCTGCGACCGCGCCTATCTGATGAATGCAGGTGAAATCATGGTGCAAGGAACGGCGGACGAGATTATCAGCCATCCCGATGCGCGACGGCTTTATCTCGGAGAGAGCTTTAGCATGTGACATGGTGTACAGCGATTCATCGGACGTTAACATACAGTCGTTTTGGCGAATGTTTAAAAAGGGTTCCAATAACCGCTTATGAGTACAGACAGAAGACAGCAGATCATTGTGGCGATAACAGGCGCATCCGGTGCTGCCTATGGCTTGCGCCTGATGCAGCGTATCACCCAGGCGGATTTGCACCAGCATGTTCTGATATCCCGAGCAGCGCGCGTTGTAATGAGACAGGAATTGGGCATCGAATTACCTGATCAGCCTGAAAAAATCCGCAAGCTATTGGCCGCACATCTGAATGTGCCGGAAGATGCATTGACATGCTATGGCCTTGAAGACTGGTTTTCTCCGGCTGCGTCAGGTTCGGCCGGCATCCGCCGTATGGTTGTGATTCCATGTTCCATGGGAACAATGGCGCGCATTGCCAGCGGCGCCTCGGACAACCTGATTGAGCGGGCCGCTGATGTTATGCTCAAAGAGCGTGGCCGCCTGATTCTGGTACCCAGGGAAATGCCGCTGTCCAGCATTCACCTGGAAAACATGCTGAAGCTATCTAACATGGGGACACACATGCTTCCGGCCATGCCGGGTTTTTATCATCGGCCGCAGCGGATTGAAGAACTGGTGGATTTTGTGGTGGATCGGGTGCTGGATCACCTCGATGTTATAAGCGGGGAGGTGCGCCGATGGGGCGCTTAGGTTTGGTTCTGGCATTGTTGTTATGGTTTCCCGGCTGCGCGGTCGTGACTACATTGGCGGCAGTGCCTGGTGCGGTTATTGATGGTGTCGTGTATCTTTTTAAGGGCGGCGAGGAAAGTGAGGAAAGCCTTCCTGCCAGTATGCGAAACTCGCTGGCTTCGGTACAGAAAGGGCTGCGCAGCATGCAACTGGATGTGGATGTGCTGGAGCTAATCAAAGAGGGCTATTTAATCGAGTTCGATTATAAGGAACTGGATGGGACGATCAGCCTCATGCAACAAACCCCCAAATTGACGACGATTAATGTCAAAGTTCGTAGGGGGATGTCTGGCAGAGAAGAGTCCGTTGAACGCGCCATTCATGATGCAGTGCGCAAAATGTCGGAACACGTTCGCCAAAATGATCGTTTCCAGTTTGATGGCTATAACAATATTCGCGAAAAGCCGAATATTGAGGCCAAGCGTATTGGCTGGTACCGGCGCGGTACCAAGATTGATGCCAGAAAATATGGCACAAAGGGGTGGATGAAAATCAAGTTGCCGTCCGGAAAATCGGCTTATTTGAAAAGAGACCCATCTGCAAGGGTGCAAAAGAAATAACACCAGACTTATCTGGAGATATAGTAAGGGCTTTGGAGGAAAATGATGGCAGTGGATAATGCGGTTTTGGATGATATTGCAGAGAAAATTGCAGATGGGTTTCGTATGCTGGATGGGTTGAAACAGGGTGCGGAAGCGCAGGTGCGCACCATTGTTGAAGACGCATTTCAGCATTTTGATGTCGTGACCCATGAACGCATGCAGGTGCAGGAAGCCCTGCTTGCCAAGGCGCGTGAGGAAATGCAGCAGCTTGATACCCGCATCAAGGCGCTGGAGGCGACGATAAAGGAATCGGCGGCCAAGCACTAATTCCATGCTGGCTCGGCTGGACTCCGCCTCGCTGCGCGGCCTTGATGCGGAGGCCGTGGATGTAGAGGTGGATCTATCGCGTGGTTTACCGACATGGAGCATGGTTGGCCTGCCGGAGGCGGCAGTGCGCGAAGCCCGCGACCGCGTACGCTCCGCGCTGCTCAATTCCAATTTCGAATTTCCACTCAGGCACATTACCGTCAATCTGGCGCCAGCCGACAGGCGCAAGGATGGCTCACATTTTGATCTCCCGGTGGCCATCGGCCTGTTACTGGCGTCCGATCAAATCCGCCTTGATGAGCGGCATTCGTCCGATCAGGCCATGCCATTTATGCTTGGAGAGTTGTCACTGGACGGGCGAATGAATCCGGTCATAGGCGCCCTGCCCATGGCGCTGTTCGCACGCGAGCAGGGCTTTACTACACTAATTTTACCCTCGGCAAATGCAGCAGAAGCCGCTGCTGTGGAAGGTCTGGAGGTGCTGGCTGCAGAGCATTTGCTGGAGGTGACCGGCTATCTGTCAGGTGTAAAAACGATAGAGCCGGTACACCACACTGATGATGGCGATATTGAAGCGCACCCCGTGCCGGATATGGCCGATATACGCGGCCAGCATCAGGCACGACGGGCGCTGGAGATTGCAGCAGCCGGTGGTCACCATCTGCTGATGACAGGGCCGCCGGGCGTGGGCAAAAGCATGCTCGCCCAGCGCCTGCCAGGTATATTGCCTCCATTGACACTGGATCAGCGTCTGGAAGTAACGCGCATCTACAGTGTGACCGGTGATGCCTCCCGGCTGCCGATGGTCTCCACGCCACCATTCAGAGCGCCTCATCATTCGGCTTCTGATGTTGCCATGATCGGTGGCGGCAGTGCACCGAAACCGGGTGAAATCAGCAAGGCGAGCTATGGCGTTCTTTTTCTCGATGAACTGGCCGAGCACCAGCGGCGAGTGTTGGAAGTATTGCGTCAGCCGCTGGAGGACGGGCATGTGTGCATTGCAAGAGCAGCGGACACGCTGGTGTTCCCATCCCGATTCCAGCTTGTGGCAGCGATGAATCCCTGTCCCTGCGGCTATCTCGGACATCCCACGCGCGCTTGCCGGTGCTCGCCTTCTCAGGTGCGTCGCTATATAGGGCGTGTTTCCGGTCCGCTGCTGGACCGTTTTGATCTGCGTATCGCCGTCCCTCCGGTTGAAAAAGAGACGCTGGCCAGTATGCAGCCGGGCGAGTCTTCAGCGAGCGTGGCCGAACGCGTGCTGGCTGCAAGAAAGGTGCAATATGCGCGGCTTGGCGAAGGTGAAGTGAACGCGCGCATGAGCACCGGGCGGCTTGAACAATATGCCAGACCGGATACCGACGGTGCGAAGTTACTGGATACTGCCATGAGCCAGTTTAAGCTATCGGCGCGCAGCTATCACCGCATTCTGAAAGTCGCGCGCACTATTGCCGACTTGTCCGGCGATCAAGATGTATCCGCAGGCCATGTTGCTGAGGCGCTGCAATACCGCGACGAAGAAGGTTTGACGTGATCAGGCGTTTTGGACTGACAAATATTGTCAGCCCATGCGTGACGGAGGCCACTTTTATTGCATTACAAGTTGGCATACAATTTGCTTCATTATTAGTCTCGATCGAGACTTTTACCAAGGAGGTAACATCATGATGAAGAAAGACAAGGGATTTACCCTTATTGAGTTGATGATCGTTGTGGCGATCATCGGTATCCTGGCAGCCATTGCAATCCCGCAGTTTGCTGCTTACCGCGTCAAGGCATTCAACAGTTCGGCCCAGTCCGACCTGCGTAATTCCATGACCGCTGAAGAGGCCTATTTTGCTGATTATCAGGTCTATTTTGTTCAGGCTAGCACAACAGGACCGGCAAGCGTTGGTTCAACGGGTGTTAAGATTTCCAAGAACGTGACGCTGGCGCTGGCAACGACAACCACTGGCGGCTTGGGCGATTACACTGGTTCCGCGGTGCATACTGCCGGTAACCACACATACACGGTGACGGGCTCGGTTGGCTCTATCCGCTAATTAGGCTAAGGCGCCTTCGGGCGCCTTTTCCTTTATAAGGGGAGGGTTTAATGCAGACTTTCAAAGGCTTTACCCTGATTGAGTTGATGATCGTGGTCGCGATTATTGGCGTTCTTGCAGCGATTGCCATTCCCCAGTTTGCTTCGTATCGCGTCAAGGCATTCAACGCATCAGCGCAGTCGAATTTGCGCGAGGCCATGACCTTTGAAGAGGCCTACTTTGCAACTTTTCTTACGGGCTATGTCCCCTTTGGTTCCGGAGGCTTGCCTGGGCCGATGGTTATCGCGGTTGGCGGCACCGATGGCTTCAAGGTTACGCTGAACGTTGTTCTGGATGTCCAGACGACCACGACTGGCGGGATTGACGATTATACCGTGAGTTCCTTCCATACCGTTGGTGACAAGTCCTATTCCGTTACAGGGACGGTCGGCAATATTCGAATCAAATAGTTCATTCTGAGTATGCATAACCGTTATCCCGCTTGGCTGGTGCTGCTGTGGGCGGCTTACGGCGCTGTATTGCCATGGTATCTGCAGCCTGCATCTGCCTGGCGGGATGGGCCGGAGTTTGTGGTGGCTGCCTGGGGCCTGGGGATTTCCCATCCGGCCGGTTTCCCGCTGTATCAATCGCTGACGTGGATGTTCGAACAGCTTCCTCTGGCAGATATCGTGCTGCGCAATCATGCTTTCAGCGCCATCTTTACTCTGATTGCAGCCGTGCTGTTGTACGAAGCGGCATTGTCTTTGCTGCGATACCTCAATCGCGGCAAGGATGTTCCAGACTGTGAACGTTACCTTGCTGGCTGGGTCAGCATATCCTGGTTATTTATGCCTTCCCAGCTTGAAAATGCTATCCAGGCTGAGGCATATTCGCTTTTTGCCGCGTTTATCTTTCTTATCTGCAAATTACTGTTTGATTTTCTTATCTCCCGAGAGTCGCGTAAATATATTCTGGCTGTTTTCATCGCCGGCATAGGCTGTGGTAATCACGCAACTCTTGGTGTGTTCCTCTTCCCATTTATCATTGCTTTAGGTGTATACAGGTATTTTGGCGAGGCATTGTGGACCGCTTTGGGCGGTGTTTTGGCGGGGCTCTGGGGCCTGTCGATTTATCTGTATTTACCCGTTCGTTCGCTAATGGAACCAACATTTGACTGGGGCAATCCTGAAACATGGAGCAGATTCTGGGCTCAAGTTCTGGATCGCAAGGACACAGGTACGCATTTTTCCCAGTTAAGCGATTCGGTGCAGGACATATCAGAGCCCTTTTCCCTCCACTTTCTCGTTCTGGAGGACTGGTTCGGGAGCATCGGGTTGCTTCTTATGGTTTGCGGCTGGGGCTGGCTGCTGGTTCGGTATCCGCGGGTGGCATTGATGAGTCTGAGCTGGATGGGGGTGCTATTTCTGTTTTTTCTGGGTTGGGCATCCGGAACCGTGCTTACCGGTTTCTTGGGCATGCTCTTGCTGGGGGTCCTGATTGTGCTGCGGGAACTCATGTTGGTGAGTGGGCGGCAATTGGGGAAAGTCTGCACTTTGGCAGCCGTGCTTATTGCCGGGGCTGTTTTTTACAATGTCTACACTGCCGGCATGCGCTTTATGGTAAATCGGGCAGATTATCTTCCGAGTGAACTGGTCCGGGCCCAACTGCTGAATTTACCGTATCGCGCGTCCATATTGGCCGGCCCGTCATGGTTCCAATTGCGAGGTCTTGCTGACCTGGAAGGTCTCCGGCCAGATGTAAGTATTGTGGGCCTGGGAGATGTGATTAGCCCACAGTATTTCCGGCCCTTGCAATCACGCCAGATTCCACTGGTGCATTTCCCAACTGTGATGCTTCCTGAAATTGGCGAACCACTGGCTTCGCTC
>JBHHXG010000010.1:0-34274 GCA_046756985.1 Mariprofundaceae bacterium
TTGCCGGCGACCCTATCACGCACATGCGCTTTTCACCGAAAGCCCATGCCCATGCTGCCGAACGCTTGTGCCGGATTGCTGATAAACACTGCGATGGTCGCCTCATCGCCCTTGGTGGCGGCGGCTACAACCGCGCCAATCTCGCTGCGGCCTGGAATTCAGTAGTAACGTCATTTCTTCATTAGTTGTTTAATCCCTTCTTCAGCTTGTTTATAGCGAAGGCGAATAAGTGTCACTGCAACTTCGCCAATATCTTCATACAAATTATCTGCATATTGATGAAGATTGAGGTTTGGGTCGTAGTTTTTCTCTGACACAAATGATTCAATTTTCTTTTTTCTTTGCTTTAAGTCATTACCGGTTGCTTTAGAAATTAAAAAATCAAGCCAAGGTTTCTGTTGTTTCTCATTGTTGCAATCCCTACAACAAGGAACGACGTTACCCCACGCATGTAATCCAAGGGATGCTTTGTTCATTGGTATCAGGTGATCCTGAGAAATGTTGGTTGCATTTATAGAAATCCCACAATAACAGCATTGGTAATCAAAAAATTTTAGCAATTCTTCCTTTTGAGATTTTTTTGGTACAAAAGGGTCATGCCCACGCTCTTTGTCATAGAATTTTCCAACATCCTGAAGAAAAATTCTTATTGCGCTATTAGCGATATCTGATTTTGATCTAGCCACGTTATTTTCCCTTAGCTTTGTGTGAACCTATCTTTCCATCGCCCCGTTGGTCGGAGATTCCAATCAGTTCACCAGTGATCCTGTTTGAGAGAATCGCCTGCATGTTGCCGTAGCGGCGCTTCATCTCCTTCAGCACATGGCCGCGCTTCTCAATCTCGGCGGCGACTTCCGGTACAAAAGCGGCTTTTTCATGTTGCACCACATCGGGTAGGAACTGGTGATGAAAACGCGGTGCATTAACCCATTGTTCCGGTGTTGTTTCATCAAGCATGAAACCGACGGATGCCAGCAGCACCATCGAAATGATGCGGGAGCCGCCCGGTGTGCCGACAATGAACGTGCGGTTCGGACCGATGACAAACGTTGGCGTCATGCTTGAGAGCATCCGCTTGCCGGGAGCCACGGCATTGGCTTTGCCCTGCACGAGACCATAGGCATTGGGCTCGCCCGGTTTGGTGGCGAAGTCATCCATTTCGTCATTGAGTAGAATACCCGTTGAGGGCGATACATAGCCGGAGCCGAAACCGTAATTGATCGAAAGCGTTGCAGAAACCATGTTGCCCTCGGCATCAATCACTGAGAAATGTGTTGTGTCCACGCTATCGCCCATCGGTTCGGCAAAGCCCGTCAGTTTGTCGGCAGGCGTGGCTTGTTCCATGTCGATTGATTTGCGGAGCCTCACCAGCCGGTTCTTGTTGAGGTAATCTTTCGGAATAGTAACGAAATCACTATCTCCCAAGTTTGCATTCCGATCCCGATATGCCCGCTTCATCGCTTCAATGAGTAAATGCGCCCGATCGGTAGGTTTAAGAGACTTCAGATCATCGTTTTTCAACTGGCCGAAAATATGGGCGAGTGTCATGCCGCCGGAGGAAGGCAGGGCGGCCGAAACAAATCTGAATCCCTGATAATCAAACTGGACAGGCTTGCGTTCAATGGCCCGGTAGCCGGCCAGATCATCCTCCCGAATCAGCCCCCCGTCGCGTTTCATGTCGGCAACCAGCCGGCCGGTCGTTTCGCCACGATAGAAATCCGCCGCGCCTTTTTTTGCAAAACGCTTCAATGTCCCAGCCAATGCCGGCTGGCGGATGGTATCACCCATGTTTTTCAAAAATGTCCAGCGGGCGGCATCGTTGAACACCTTGCTTCGCCACTTGATCATGCCGGCCAGCCTTTTACTTACGGTGAATCCATCTTTGGCCAGTCGAATAGCTGGTTCTGTTACGGCTCTACGTCCCAATCTTCCATAAACCGTTGCTAGCCGTTCCACGCCAGCAGCCAGGCCCGGTACGCCGGCGGATTGCGGACCGTCAATGCTGGATTGTGTTTTATAGACTTCACCATGATCAGCTAAGATCGGCGCAGTTTCGCGCGCATCAATCATCGCATATCGGTTCTCTTTGGCGATATAGAGTAGAAAGAATCCGCCGCCGCCAAAACCGGACGAGCCGGGTTCCACCACCCCGAGCGCCAGCGCCGTGGCTGCTGCAGCATCAAAGGCATTACCCCCCTGTTTGAGCATCGAAATGCCTGCTTCGGCTGCCAGCGGATGGGCTGCGACCACCATGCCGGCATCGGGTGTGGCTGCCTCGGCCACAAATGGGAGAAGCAGGAGCAGAACAAATGGCGCTTTCCAACGAGTGCTCAAGTTATTGTTCTTTCTTGCTCGTCCAAGAAAGAACGAAAGAATGACGCCCGCAGGGCATGCACGTATTTCCTCGCAGCTGAATGTAAATCGGGCGCGTCTCGCAGCCTTCGCCAACCCGCGCTTGTTCCGATTTACATACATCCGCTCGGCGTGCCCGCAAGCGTGGGTCACGAAGTGACTCCATGCTTTTCCAGCAGGCGGTGGATTCCGGTGGGGAGTGCGAGTTGCGAAATGTCTGCAACCCACTGGCCCTGACCTGTTGGCGATGATGTCTGCGCTATGCCATAGAGATGCAGTCGGCGGTGGGTCAACTGGTGGATATGACTGGGCGCAAACTCCGGCGGGTTCTCGCACTCCGTGATTGGCGGTGACCATAAGCCAGCCCAGATGCCGGAATCAGGACGCCGAGTCAGCCAGACGCCTCGCTCCGGACAGGTGTGCAGATGTACCTGCCAGTGTACATCACGGACTGGAACGGTTCTCCCTTGTTCATTCACAGGCTCAACCTGAAATGCCGAGGCGCAGCATGCCGATACCGGGCAGATGGCGCAGTTCGGTTGTTTTGGCAGGCAGACCATTGCCCCCAGTTCCATCATGGCCTGGTTCCAATCTGTGGGAGAGCCCGATGCATCAATCGCTTCCTGTGCCCATGACCAGAGCAGTTTGTCCGATGCCCGATAATGATCGTGCCATCTTTTCAGCACGCGTTTGACATTGCCGTCGAGCACCGGTGTGTTCATGTCGAAGCAGAACGAGGCAATGGCGCCAGCGGTCGAGCGGCCGATACCGGGTAGTGCGAGCACATCATCAAACTCTGTCGGGAAATGTCCACCATGCTCTGTTACAATTTGTTGTGCTGCAGCATGGATAAAGCGGGCGCGGCGGTAGTAGCCGAGCCCCTCCCATGCTTTTAATACATCGTCCAGCGAAGCGATCGCGAGTGATTGAATGTCAGGAAACTCATCAAACCAGTTATGATAATGTTTAAACACCGTTATAACCTGCGTCTGCTGCAACATGACTTCGGAAATCCAGATACGGTAGGGGTCTGTTGTGTGCCGCCACGGCAGGTCCCGTGCCCGGAGATTATACCAGGCAGTCAGGGCCCTACAGCGTTTTAAAGACAAATCGGTCCTCAATGACCTCGAAGGTCAGGTAAAAGGTTGCCCGGTCCAACCCCCATGCACTTGGTAACGGTTTGAAGGGCGCTGCGGCATGGATGGCGGCAATTGCACTTTCATTCAATTGAGGCAAGGGACTGGGACGCAGGATTTCCAGCTGGCCAAGTTCACCATTATGCTCAATGGTAATACGCATCAGCACTCGACGCGCTTGTTCGGCATATTCATCGTAATTGGCGCGCCCCGGCCGCCATTGTTCCTCCAGCGCCTGTACCAGCGCCTGTGCGTAGGGTGCATATTTGGCTTCACGCGTGCTGATCGGAATGTCCGCCTCACGCGACAGCATTTGCTTCATGCGCCGTTCGCGCTCAAATTCACGTGATAACTGGGCCAGCGCCATCGTCGAAGGCATCAGGTTTGCCAGCGGAATATCCTGCGGCTTTCGGGGAGTCGGTTTACGCGTCTTTTTCCTGGGCTTTTCGGGAGGCAGGTCGCTCTGCAGCTTCAGGTCACGCTTGGCAAGCGTACGTGTGCGCTGTTGCGGCTTTTGTGTCGGCGACGGTGGTGGTTGCTTGGGCAAGCGTGGCAAAGCGGGCTTCGGCTTTTGCTGTTTCTGGCCTACGAGCGGACCCTTCGCCGCCCGTGTAACACGATCCTTGGCATCCTTGCTGGCTCCCTGGGCGCTGCGATTGGAAATCGTCTTGGCATCTTTTGGCGGCGTTTTGCTTGGCTTGGTCTCCGGATCGAGTAATACAACATCCATGATCTCTGGCTGCTGTTTTTTCTTCAGCGGCATGTCGGTTTGCATGAGCGTAATAAAGGCAGCCAGCAGAATATGGGCCGTGACTGAGGCAGCAAAGGAAATACTCAGGCGCCTTTTTGTCGGTTCTTGCGTTTCGATCATATCCATTCGACTTTCATCAGACATTAAGTTTTCAAACGCGCCGTCATATATGCTGCCAGCGCGCCGTTTACCCAGCCGGATGCGCAGGAAAGCAGTAACAGTGGCGGCAGTACATAATAGAGGGCATCCTGCTGAATAAACAAATGTTCGACAACGGCAAACTGTGCTGTCATGTGCGCAAGCGCTCCACACAGGCTGATGCCCACGAGGCTGACCATCGGTAACATGCGCCAGACCAGTAGCATGATTGCCGTCGCTGCCAATGTGCCACTGAGGCTGATGACAAAAGTTGGCGTAAACAGTGTGCCAATGAAGAAGCTGCCGACAATAACTCGCCCGACGGCCAGCGTTACAGCAGCACCCGGCCCGAGCATTTCAAGTGCCAGCAGCGTCACAATGTTAGCCAGCCCCGGCTTGAACCACGGCCCGAGGCTTGGCAGGGCGGTTTCAAAAATATGCAGGCCGATAGCCAGCATCAGCAGGGCCAGCCATGTGGCCTTGGCCTCCAGTTCCATGAGCGATGGGCGCTGAATTATGCCGGCCTTCACGGTTTACTCTGCCAGTGCATCGAGCATGGGCGCATGATCTTTGGCCGTCTGTCCACGGATGCTGACAAGAATACGGTTTGGAACACAGGCGATAATGTCCCCGGCATGGCGATGCACGCCGGAAAGTACGCAGCGCTGGGATGTACATGGAGAGCTGGTGAAGCGGGCCCCGTGTGCATTGATGAGGATTTCAGACACGCCGATTTCACCCCCGGCCTGAAAATGGATGGCTTTGCCGTTTTCCGGTAACGGATATACAGCCAGCAGCGTGTCATCATGATAGATCGAGACCATGGGCGGGCCGGAACCGATTTCCATCCGTATCCATTGCCATGCAATGGCAATGCCAATCAGGACCAGCAGCAGCAGTGCGCGATCAGCCCACGTTCCAGCAAGTAGAGCGGGAAGGCTTTGGCGCGCCGCGCGCTGCGCGGTTAGTGTTGTCATGCGCGAAATCTAGCAGCAGGAAGGTGCAGGAATCCAACAGGAGGAAACAATGAATGTATTCATTACCGGCGCAAACCGCGGCATTGGTCTTGGCTTTGTAAGACATTATCTGGGCAAGGGCTGCGAAGTCTGGGCCTGTTATCGCAGTGATATTGGGGGCCTGGGCGATTTTGCTACAGACAGACTGCATCTGATGCAATGGGATGTGGTGCAGCATGACCTGCCATCACAAGGGTTGCCCGAATCCATTGATATCCTGATCAACAATGCCGGCATCTACGGGCCTGGCAAGGACGGTCAGTCGCTGGATAACATCACGCCAGCAGCGATGCTGGATGTGTTTAACATTGACTGCGTGGGGCCGCTTAGAGTCGTACAGCAACTGAAGGAATGTGTGATTGCGGCAAAGGGCATTATCGCCAATGTCAGTTCGAAAATGGGTTCCAGCGCGGATAATACCAGTGGCGGTACTTATGCCTATCGTGCCGCCAAGGCAGGATTGGTCATTGTCTCCAAATCCATGGCCATGGATTTGGCCCCCTTTGGCGTGCGCGTTTTTACGCTGCATCCGGGCTGGGTCAGGACGGATATGACGCATCATTCCGGTCTGATTGATGTGGAAGAGTCCGTGCAGGGTATGGCTACTGTGATTGCCCATGCCTGCGATTACGATGCCGGGGCGTTCATCGCCTATGATGGCAAGCTGGTGCCTTACTGATCAGCTTCCGGTCAATGTCGCAAACTGCTTGCAACAGATGCGGCGCAAATATTGCAATCAGCTAGGCAGTTGGCGTTCAGGATGCCGGCCATGGAGGAGTGCTGAACGCCGCTGGTACCCGGACTTCGCCGTCCTGTTGCTGAATGGGCAGGATATCAAGCCCGCGCAGACAGGGACCGCCGATACAGTCTCCGTCAACTGGATTGAAGTGAGCGCCGTGGGTCTGGCAGACGAGTGCCTGGCCATCCTCGGAAAAGAACTGCCCAGGCGTCCAGTCCAGCGTGCTGCCGGCATGCGGGCAGTGGTTTCTATAGGCATGCAACTTTCCCCCGTAGCAGATCAGGAAGCCCTGCTCCTCGTATTTCCCCGTCTTGAAGGCAAAGCAGGAGGCATGGCCTTCATCGGGAATCGGAACGGTTTGCCAGCGTTGAGGCTCATACATAAGGTGATGATGCATGCTTTGTCCGGTACTGAAAAGTAAGGTGGCCGCCCGTCGGCGACCACCAGTGGCCCGAGAGGGCCACTCTATTAAGTATCTAGTCTATGCTTGTGCTGTTGTCCAGCGCCGATCCATCACCTGTTTGCAGGGCCTGCTGATAGCAGTGTGCTGCCTGCCTGAAATCGCCTGCTGCGGCATGCCAGTCGCCAAAGCTCTTCCAAGCCAGTCTGCTTGGATGCTGGTCGAGCAAAGCCTGCATATGTTCGATTGCCAGCCCTTCCAGTTCGGCAGTATGGGCTAGCTCGGCGCGCAGCCACTGCTGGGCAGGATTCAGAGCATTCGCGCCCCGGGCGTCCAGCTTGCGATAGGCGCGCATGGCATCATTCTTTAGCAGCTCCAGCAGTGCCTGGGCAATGTGTTCATTGCTATGTTCTTCCAAGTAGCCTGTCCAGAGTTTGCGTGCAGCCTGTGTATCACCGTGAGCGATATGGCTTTGGCCCAAAGCCAGATGGATATCTGCCTGTTCCGGCGTAAGCCGATATGCTTTGCGCAGATACTGCAGGGCGTCTTCCGGCTGTTGTTTGGCCAGAGCAAGATAGGCTCGGGCCAGTCGTGGTTTGATACTGGCCGCAGAACAGTCACCGCGCTTCCAGATATCTTCCAGTAGTCTAACCAGCATTTCCCAGTCCTGTTCTTCTTCGGCGATATCGGCCATGCGAATTAGCGCCAGCGGAGAACCCGGATGTACATGCAGCCATGCCTCAAGATGTGCCTTGCGCATCGCCAAGTCGGGCTTTGGGTGGGCGTTCGGATCCGTGGCAATACGTGCCGCCAGCACAACATTGAGGGGTTCTTTGTCTTTGCTGGAGACAGTCTGATCATGGGCGGGGACAGTCAGGGTACACAGCATCTTCAGGGCCCAATCGGGCAGGATGCCACGTGCCTTGCGTATGGTTTTCACGCCCATATCCCCGCGCATGTCCAGCCATTGTGCCAGCGCCTCGCGCAGCCGTGCTTCGCGACGTTTGCGCCCGCCAACGCGTATTGTGCGCCACAACTGGCCCGGTCCGGCAAACAGGGCTGCCACAAGGCGGCGCATGAACCAGATAGCGGCAAGAATGAGCAATAAGGCGACAACAAAAGCGCCCTGCCTGGTTTCAAATAACCAGCCGAATGCCTCGATACGTAGCGTCTGGTTGGCAATATCCGGAAACAGCGTTAATGCAATGGTCAGTATCAGCGCCAGGAAAAGTATGAAAGCCGCACGCATTTACAGTTCCTCCAACCAGTCACGGGCGGTCTGACGCAGGCGTGTGATGTCCTGTGCAATGATGGTAAAATCATCAGGCAGCCCAAGATCAATCGCCTGATCCGGCTGTTGCTGCATAGCCGCCAGTTTCAGTTGCAGCTCGGCACGCAGATGCTGCCACTCACCCCTGGCTGGCCATTGCTCCAGATTCATCATGCGGCTGATTTTCAGCAGGTGATTACGCATCCGGATCAGCTCACTTTCTTTCGCGCTCGGAGCTTGGCGCAGATGAAACTGCTTGGCTACCCAGTTCAGCCACGGGTTGTCTGAGCCGGGGATGATGTCGTCATAGGAGTGTACGATGAGCTTTTCCGCCCATATTTGAATCTGTTGCTGCCAGGCACGAATATCCTGTATACGCTGCGCTGCCAGAGCGCGCATTTCGCTGGCGCGGCTGCGCTCATCATCGCTGAGAAAAGGCAGCAGCGAAACCTCTTTCCATGTCAGGTGTATCTGCGGCAGCCGGCTGGCCGGCTCGATAATCCAGCCCAGCCGTGTGCGCAGGTGCATCTGTTGCATCTGTTGCTGCAGCTCATGGACGGCGCGTTGTTCGCTGCGCAGTGATTCAAGATCCTGTTGCAGCGCTTCAATGGTACTGAGCAGCACCTTTACTTCTTCGCTGCTGACAGAGGGGTGTGCGGGGGGCTCAGGCTCCGGTTCTGGCTGCGTTTTCACCTGCTGGATCGGGGTTGGACGTTTGATCGGTGGAACGACTGCCTTGGTTGCTGTGGGCGCCGTGATTTTTGCTGACTTCTGGACGTCCGGCAGGATGGAGAGAACTCGGTTTTTAAGTTGCCCGGGGGCCAGGAACCAGAAGGCAATGGCGCCTGCGATAATGAGCAGAATGAGCACCGGCCCCCATGAACGGCGCGGCCGGCCTTCACCGGACTCCACCTCCTTCGGCTGTTGTGCCGGCTCGACGGAGTCTTCCGTGGTAGTGTCCTTCTTTCCGCTCATGGTCTAAGCATCGTTTAACCAGCGGGCGACGTCCAGTGCGTGATAGCTGATAATGATATCGGCCCCGGCGCGTTTGAAGGCCCGCATTGTTTCCAGCACAATACGGCGTTCATCAATCCAGCCTTTTTCGGCTGCCGCCTTGACCATGGCGTATTCTCCCGACACATTGTAAACGGCCATGGGGAGGTCGGTGGCATCCTTGACGGTGCGAATGATGTCCATATATGCAAGCCCCGGCTTAACCATCAGGATATCTGCGCCCTCATCCACATCCAGCAGCGCCTCGCGCAGCGCTTCACGGCTGTTGGCCGGGTCCATCTGGTAACTGGCGCGGTCGCCAAAACTGGGCACGGAATCGGCAGCATCACGGAATGGACCGAAATATGCCGAAGCGTATTTGACGGCATAGGACATAATCGGCGTACCTGTGAAACCGTGACCATCAAGCCCTGCGCGTATGGCAGCGACCATGCCATCCATCATGCCGGACGGGGCAACCATATCGACGCCGGCTTTAGCATAAGAGACCGCCTGTTTCTGCAGATTCTTCAGTGTGGCGTCATTGTCCACATCCTCGCCATGCAGCACGCCGCAATGGCCGTGATCGGTATATTCGCAGAAGCAGGTATCAGCGATAACGCAGGTTTCGGGCGAGGCGTCCTTGGCCTCTTTAATGGCTTTCTGGACGATGCCATCTGCATCCCAGCCACCGGAGCCCACGGCATCCTTGTTGGTGGGAATACCAAACAGGATCACACCTGGGATGCCAAGGCCTGCTGCTTTCTGCGCGGCCTTACCAACACCTGAAAGCGGAATCCGGGATACGCCCGGCATGCTGGCAACGGCAACGGGTTCTTTGATGGTTTCATCAACAAAGAGCGGACAGATAAGATCGGCAGGACTCAGTGATGTTTCGCGCACCATACACCGGATGCCTGCTGTTTTTCGCAGCCGGCGCGGCCGGATGCTCAGGTCAGGTAAAGCCATATTACGCCCCCGTCAAAGATTGGAAGTGGGCCGCCAGCCCATCCAGCATGGATGCAAAACTAGCTTCTTTTGCAACGATCTGCACGTCCAGACCCAATTGCTTGGCCACAGCCGCCACCTGCTGGCTGATCACGGCGATGGCTGTGTTGTTTGCAATAGCGATATCGCCGATGCGTTGTACATAATGCCTCGCTGTTTTCGAACTGCCGAGCATAACAGCATCAATCCGACCCCCTTTCAGGTCTGTAATGACATCGGGGGCATCGCCCTGCGGGCAGATTGTGCGGTAGCTGGAAATGGTATGTACAGTTGAGTCCTGTTGCTCCAGCGCCATGGCCAGCGCCTCGCGCCCCTCTTCAGCACGAAAAAAGACAAGGCGCTCGGGAATGCCGCGTTCCAGATATGTTTCGATCAGACCATCCTGGGAATGTTGTTCGGGAACTATATCCGGCTGAATATGATATTGCCGTAATGCGTCGGCTGTCTTTTGCCCGACCGCGGCAGTTTTGACGCGCCTGAAAGTAGAGGAAAAGTCCTTGCCCAGGGTAATGGCCACGCACTGCACGCCATTGACGCTGGAAAAAAGAGCCTCTGCATTATGCTCATCCAG
The DNA here is from genome assembly GCA_046756985.1 of Mariprofundaceae bacterium. Lineage (GTDB taxonomy): Bacteria > Pseudomonadota > Zetaproteobacteria > Mariprofundales > Mariprofundaceae > JBHHXG01. The sequence goes on from JBHHXG010000010.1 coordinate 10,375, forward strand.
CAATGCCAGCCCTTGGTGAATGTTGTCTGCAAGACACTGGAGCTCCAGACATGGAAAATGCACTGCGATGCCGCCGCGGCGCAGAGTCTCCTGTACGGTAGCCTTTGCCTGCAACGTGGCGCGGGTGATAAGAATGCGTTTGCCGTGCAAAGGCGCCTTTCCGGATAAAACGTCCATGGTTGCATATGATGCAGCATGATCGGTATCTGGCAAATTTATTGTCAGGCACGGAAAATGAAGGTAGATTATTATCTACATGGCTGCCAACAAGACAAAACAGAATCAAAAAAAACAGAGTCCAAAGAAAATCCTCAATGAGGTGTTTGGCTATGATGTCTTCCGTCCGATGCAGGAGGACATCATTACGACCCTGCTGGAGGGAAAAGACGCCTTTGTGCTGATGCCGACTGGCGGAGGCAAATCTATCTGCTATCAGATACCGGCGATACTGCGTCAGGGGACAGGGATTGTGGTGTCCCCGCTAATTTCCCTGATGAAAGATCAGGTGGATGCCCTGACGCACTGCGGTGTCTGTGCCGCCTACTACAATTCTTCGCTAAAAGCAGCCGAGGCCAAGGAAGTACTGGCTCGGTTTGAATCCGGTGAACTGGATTTGCTGTATGTTGCGCCGGAGCGGCTGCTTTCAGAAACCTTTTTAAAGCGTCTGAAAAAAGTGCAGATCGCGATGTTTGCCATTGATGAGGCACATTGTGTATCGCAATGGGGGCACGATTTCCGGCCTGAATATGCCAAGCTGGGGATCTTGCGTGAGATGTTTCCCGATGTGCCTATGCTGGCGTTGACGGCAACGGCGGACGAGCACACGCGTGAAGACGTAATTAACAGACTTGAACTGGGCCGGGCAAAGCAGTTTGTTTCCAGTTTTGATCGCCCGAACATTCGTTACCTGGTGGCCGAGAAGCGTCAGCCGCTGACACAGGTGTTGCAATTTCTGAGTGATTGGGAAAATGCATCCGGCATTATTTACTGCCTGTCGCGCAAACGTGTCGAGGATATGGCCGTCAGTCTGCAGCGCCATGGGTTTCGTGCAGCAGCTTACCATGCCGGCCTGCCATCAAAGCAGCGTGAAAGGGTTCAGGATGATTTCCTGCGCGATCGCGTGCGTATCATCGTGGCAACGATCGCATTTGGCATGGGTGTGGATAAACCCAATGTGCGCTTTGTCATTCACCATGACATTCCCAAGAGCATCGAAAGCTATTATCAGGAAACGGGTCGCGCCGGGCGTGACGGGCTGGAGTCTGAAGCGTTGCTGCTGTACGGCTCCGGCGATATCAATCTGGTGCGCCGCCTGATTGAAAATGTTGAAAATGTGGAGCAGCGGCGTGTCGAGGTGCATAAACTGAATTGCATGGTGGCGCTGTCCGAAGCCTTAACCTGCCGCCGCAAGGTATTGCTGGGGTATTTTGGCGAGCATCTGGAAGAGCCGTGCGGCAACTGCGATATCTGCCTTGATCCGCCGGAGACCTACGATGCTACAGATCTGACCAGACAGGTCATTGTATGTGTGCAGGAGCTGGATGGCGACTATGGCATGGGCTATGTGGTCGATGTATTGCGTGGCTCGAACAGTGCACGCATCAAGGAACATGGACACGATAAGCTTTCTAGCCACGGTGTCGGACGCGATTTGAATGCCGATGAATGGACATCCATTCTGCGCCAGCTGGTTCATCACGGCTATTTCACGCAGGACGTCAGTCGGAAGGCAGCCATGCGGCTCAGTGATAAGGCTAAGAAGCTGTTAAAAAGCGGCAAGGTGATTCTGGCGAAATATCAGCCAGGCATTAAGCGGCAGCTCAGACGTTTGGGCACGCATCGCAATGAAGTGTTGTTCGCAAAGCTTGTCGAACTGCGCCAGCAGATCGCCGATCAGGAAGATATGGCGCCGCATATAGTGTTCAGCGATGTTGCTCTGACTGAGATGAGTCAACGCCAGCCTGCAGATGGAAATGAGTTGCTGAGGATCAGTGGCGTTGGCCAGCACAAGATGGAAATGTACGGCGAGGCATTCCTGAATGTGATTCGTGAATATGCATCTGCTCAGGCAGATGCCGAACAGGGCGCTGCCAGCAGCGTGCCCAAGCTGATGGCCAAGGGGTCGCCTGCAAATGACAGTCAGATGCGCACATGGGCATTGTACCGCAAGGGCGCGTCACTGGCCGATATCGCAAACCAGCAGGGGATCAGTGAGGAGTCAGTGATGAAACACTATATTGCGCTTGTCCGGGCCGGCCATCATATTGATGTGCCGGAAATTATCGGCGAAGACTTTGATCAGGCCATGACTGATCTTGATGATGCAGATCCATACGCCACGTTGTCCGAAATCAAGCGTAACCTGTCAGTGGAATTGAGCAATGAGGCTTTTCGACTGATGCTGGCCTGGCGGGAAGCAATCGGCGTGGCCTAACCGGTGATGCTACTGGCGTGTCGCCAAGTGCAGGCCGACCATTGTCATGGCAATCAGTATCAAGCCAACACTGGCTGCCATCATGATCTTTGCGGTTCGTAGATAGCTGTTGGCACTGTGTTTTTCTATGAAGATATCCTCGTACATGCGGTAACATTCCCTGTCTTTGATGGCAAGGCTTTTCAGGGTGTTGCTTATCCAATGCATTTTCTTGTCCGATAGTGTTTTTTCGCCCTGACTGATGTAACTATGGAGTTGTTTGGTTTGCAGGACATTGGTAGGTACTTCGCCCTGGAGCTTGGCCCCCGTGCAAACAATAGCATCATTAATCTTAAATTTACCGCCAAGAAAGCCACGCACTGCCTCAACCGCCATACTGGTGTAACGGGCAGGATTGGGAAAACGGGTGACGCCCCCCTGCAAGGATTCGCTAACCCATGTTGCATCGTGTCTTGAGCCGGATATTTTGCCCAAATGAGTTACTGTGTTGACGATCATGATGCCGGAGCGGCTAATAATCAGGTGGTTGATATAGACTGTTTTGCCCTCACGGGCCGGCAGGATGATGTCATGCAGCATCAACGCACCCTGACGTTCGAATTCCTGCAACTGCCGGCGCATACTGGCCGCTCCAAAGGAGGCTGCCATCCATGGCCAGCTTAACCAGACGGTAATCATCAGCAGCAACATAGCAGTACCGATCAGAATCAGTGGAATCAGGGCATCTGGTGAAGAAAGGAAATCGGGCATGAGCGCACGGCCTCCGACGATATGGTAAAACTGTCTATGGCCATTTTAGCGTCTGATTCAGGTCATGAACAGGCCGCGCCCTATCCGCCATGCATAACAATGCTCATCGCAATATTCCTCATAGGGTTATAGAGTTCGGGCCCGCCATTCAATTTGAAGAGGCGTTTTTTATCAGTTGGGGTAAGGGCGGGGTATGCAAACAGCACACATGGAACAATTTTAGGCAATGACAGAGTCCAGAACCAAAGTAATGTCGCAAGTGCTGCTCGTATGCGCGGCGACCCTCGTCCTTTTTGTGGGCGTTCATTTATATGAAGACTGCTGTTATGCACTTTCCCTGACCGAAGCGATTCTGGCGGTGGCTGTGGTGCTGCTGTACTGGCTGCTCCAGCGCGATATATCTATGCGCATCATCGAAGATGGCCTGATGATCTGTGCAGTGCTGCTATTTGCCGCTCTGATTTTCTTCGAGAGCATTGAAAATTCTGGCGCATACTGGATGGCGGGATTTCCGTTCGTGGCCTATTTCGTGAAGGACGCAAGGGCGGCCCGGTATTGGGTCGGCTTCTTTGTGATCGGCATGGTGGCGGCTTCCGCATTGGAATCCATTGCTATCGTGACAGCGCAATATAGCCCGATTCAGCTGATGTGCGTGGTGGCCGTCTGCCTGTTTTTCTGGCTATTGGCCCATATTTACAAGACCGAACTCGATGGGCGCCAGACACTGCTTGAAAAAACGAACCGGGCGCTGGATGCGCAGCAGTTGCACATGAAGGTCATTCTTGATCATGCGCCGGTTGGCATATGGATGCTGGATACAAACCGGCATATACAATTCCTGAACAATGCATGGGTTCAATGGATCGGTGTTTCCGAAGAAGAGGCGAGGAAGCAGGAAGATTACTCCACATTGCTGCCGGATGATGTGGCCAGGCAATGCCTGGCGTCGGATGAAGCCTGTTTAAACAGCGATGACAACACTTACTCTGTCCGTGAAGTGATTCCATGCGCGGACGGCAAAGCGCACACCTTTGACATGATTAAGGTAAAGCTAAGCAATGCGAAGGGAGAACCGACAGGGCTCGTTGGATTCGCCATTGATGTGACGGAGCGTCTGGAGGCCGAAGAAACACAGCAGAAGCTGCAACTGCAAATGCAGCACGCCCAGCGGCTGGAGTCGGTTGGTGTGCTGGCAGGCGGCATTGCCCATGATTTCAACAACCTGTTGACGGCCATACAGGGACATAACGAATTGGCAAGACTGGAAGAAGGCCTGCCGCCTGGAATAGCCGAGCATCTCGACTGTATTGAGCAGGCCAGCCATACCGCCGCCGATCTCTGTCAGCAAATGTTGGCCTATTCCGGCAAAGGCAAGTTTGTCGTACAGGATATCAGCCTTACCGAACTGGTTCGGGGCGTACAGCAGCTGATTGAATCCTCAGTGGGCAAGCATGTGAAAGTGCATTACAGGCTGGATGACAAACTGCCCGCCATTGAGGCGGATATTTCCCAGATCAGGCAGGTGCTGCTGAATCTGGTCATCAATGCCTCCGAATCCATTCCAGAGGATCAGGCTGGCGAGATTACGATTACAACCGGCACCATGGAGCCAGACGAATCCTATTTTACTGAAACCTATATCGGCAGGGAAATTATCGAGGATAGCTATGCATATCTTGAGGTTTCCGACAATGGCTGCGGCATGGATGCCGAAACACAGGGAAAGATATTTGAACCGTTCTTTACTACCAAGTTTGCCGGCAGGGGCCTGGGCTTGAGTGCAGTGTATGGCATTGTTAAGGGACATAAGGGTTCATTGAAAATAGATAGCCATCCCGGACAAGGAACAAGCATGCGCTCATCATTTCCATACTCGGACAGGAAGCCATCTGCCATCGGCTTGAGTGGCAGCCAGCAGGTTGAGCTGGAGATGCCGCCTGGTAAGGTCTTGCTGGTGGATGATGAAGCGACGGTGTTGCGCGTTGCGAGCAGAATGCTTGAACGCATGGGCCTTGACGTCATCACGGCAAAGGATGGTCTGGAAGGCGTGGAGGCGTTTCGGAAACATCAAGGCGATATCATCTGTGTGCTGCTGGATATGACCATGCCGAACATGGACGGTATGGTTTGTATGGCGGAGCTGCGGCGCTTCGATCCTGCAGTCAAGGTGCTGTTGTCATCCGGCTATAATGAAGATGAACTGATCGAGCGTCTTGAGGGTGTGATGCCCGACGCCTTTCTGAAAAAGCCTTACACCTACGAGGCATTGCAGCAAAAACTTGGCGAGGCCATAGCCTAGCCGATTCCGATGGGTTTTCAGGACTTTCAGCAGAAAAGGGGCCACCTTTCCGTAGCCCCTTGATTGGTATGGAGCCGATGATCCGATTCGAACGGACGACCTGCTCATTACGAGTGAGCTGCTCTACCAGCTGAGCTACATCGGCGTATCCCCTAGGTTCGGCAGACTGCTAGGGCGGCGTATTTTAGCAGTATTTGCGAAGATGGGAACATGCGAGGAATCTCTGAACAAGCCTTTCATGAGCCGCCTTCTAATCGGTGATGGCCTGTATTGCTGCAAGCAGGGCCGGAGCAGCGGTTTCGGTGCGCATGATGCGCGATCCAAAGCACAGGCATTTGCAGCCTTGCTCCTGTAGGATGCTGAGATCGAGGGGGCTCCAGCCGCCCTCCGGGCCAATGGCGAAGGTAATTTCATTTGCCTTCAGGATGGACGCGCGCACGCCATGCCATGGCTCTGTCGCTTCAGGGTGCAGCGTATAGGCAGTGCCCCGTATATGAATATCACTGAGAGCAGGCAACCAGTCTATCGTTGGAATACGGGTGCGGCCGCTTTGTTCTGCGGCCTCGATAATGATTTTCTGCCAGCGTTTAAGGCGGATTTTATGCTTCTGCTCGGGTAACTTCATCTGTGAGCGTGCACCGGTTGCGATCTGAAAACTGGCAGCACCAAGTTCAGTTGCTTTTTGCAGCACGGTTTCAACCTTTTTATTGTGGCACGCCGCCTGCACAACATGAATTTTAACAGACAGTTCACGTTCGACATTGATAAATTCACGAATCAGACATGTTGAATGCGCCTTGCCTAAGTGGACGATTTCAGCGGCGTATTCACCACCATGTCCGTCAAATACGATCATGGAGTCGCCGCATTTCCGGCGCATAACCTGCCGCAGGTAATGCCCGTGCTCGGACGAGAGCTTTACTTCGCACCCACTTTTCAACGATGCATTAAGATAAAGTCTGCACATGGCCATGGCATGATTTTGGCCCGGAAGCCGTACATAAAGCAAGTGCCAGCACCAGCCACTTGACCCCATGCCTGCATGCTCCATGATGCGCGCATGTTTTTCGGTCAATTGCAGGCGCAACAATGGGTGCCGGTTCGGAAATGGCGGGCCGAGGAAGCTGGTGCGAGTGCGGATATGGGCGTCGTATTGACGATCACAAGCTCGCTGACGCGCTTTCTTGAGCGTCATTATGGCATGCGCCTGACAGTGCGCCTGCATGATCAGGCTGTTGACAGGGCCGAGCCCCTGGAAGCGAAACTGCTGGACTGCGCTGCAACGTCACCTGCGCTCAGGCGGCGGGTATCTCTGTTGCATCGTGATTCGGTGATGTTTGATGCCGAATCTGTCCTGCCATTGGAAGATTTGCCCACCGATCTGGTACAAGAATTGCAAGAGGGAGAAAAACCACTGGGCAACCTGCTTCTGGATCGGGGATTATCGCTTTCACGTTCGGATCTAAGTGTGACCAGAATCGCAGATGAAGGCATGTATGCTGACCGCTGGGCGAGGCGTTCGGTGCTTCGTTCCCCGTCCGGTACACGGGCATTGGTCGTTGAGGTGTTCCACCAGGAGATATGGAAACGATTGCAACAGCTTGGGCGACGCTATAAGTGAGCATGCGTCCCATCGGAGCGCTACGGGACTGGCTGCATCTGATGCGTGTGGACCGGCCCGTGGGCTACTGGCTGCTGCTGTGGCCGACGATGTGGGGATTGCTGGCTGCATCCGGTGGCAGGCCCTCTCTGAAGCATCTGGTGATTTTCATCGGCGGGGTTTTTGTGATGCGTTCCGCCGGCTGCATCATTAATGATGTAGCTGATCGTGGCTTCGATCCGCACGTAGAGCGCACAAAAGACCGGCCGATTGCCGCAGGACGTATTTCACCCGCGGCTGCACTGACAGGTTTTGCCTTGCTGCTGCTGCTTGCATTGCTTCTCGTGTCACAAACCTCTGTATTGGTAATCCAGCTGGCGGTTGCCGGTGCTTTGCTGGCCATCATTTACCCGTTTCTGAAACGTTATATCCACTTTCCACAGGCCTGGCTTGGTATGGCTTTCGGCTGGGGCGCAGTCATGGCTTGGGCGGCTGAAGCCGGCAGTGTCACCGATTCAGCCATTCCGTGGCTGCTATTTGCCGCCAATGTTTTCTGGGCGCTTTCTTACGATACCGCCTATGCTATTGGCGATAAGGCAGATGATGTCCGCATCGGTGTTAAATCCGCAGCCCTGTGGTTCGACAGGTATGTGCTGACAGCGGTGATTGTGTTGGGCTTTGCCATGTTGGTTTTGCTTGCGGGCGTGGCCGTTCAATATGGCGGTCATTCGTGGTTCGGCTGGGGGGCGGCGTTCATGTGGCAGATGTCGTTGTTCTGGCGTCTCTACCGGCAAGGTGAAGGGTGGGGTTTCCGCTATTTTTTGCTGTCGCACTGGTCCGGCATGCTGATGTGTTTGGGGTTTGTGATTTGATTTTTGCCTATAATCCATTTGGTGAGCAGACTGGCTGGGTTGGATTACGGAGGAAAGTGATAGCTGGATGGGTCAGACAGTGACAGGCAGGACACGACAGTCAGGCACGGTGACGGCCTTTGACAGGTGGGCGCTGAGAAAGTTTGTTAATATGATTGGCAATCCGCCAGTGCCATTTGCATTGTGGGATGGTGTTGATGTCTGCGCATCGGATGCCGAACCGGTTGGCCGCATCGTGATCCATGAGCGCAAGAGCTTTATCAATATGCTGTTCAATCCGAATCTCGGTTTCGGGGATGGATATTCCACCGGTGCTATCGAGGTGGAAGGCGATCTTATCGAATGTCTGGAGGCCCTTCTCCGTGCGATGCCTGTGGGCGCTGACGTTAGTATATTTACAAAAGTGATGGGTCTGCTTCCAAGGATGCGCACCAACACACCATCCGGATCACGCGAGAACATCCACCGCCATTACGACATCGGCAATGATTTCTACAGTCTGTGGCTTGATAAGGAATTGGTCTACACCTGCGCTTATTACACCACTAATTCGGATACGCTGGAGGCCGCACAGCTAAAGAAAATGGATCATGTCTGCCGCAAGCTCCGGCTTAAGCCGGGGGAAACGGTGGTCGAAGCAGGGTGCGGCTGGGGCGCCCTGGCCCACCATATGGCCCTACACTATGGAGTGAAGGTCAGGGCCTATAATATCTCCCATGAGCAGATCAGATATGCACAGGAGCGCGCCAGGGCCGAGGGGCTGGGTGACCGGGTGGAGTATATCGAAGACGACTACCGCAACATTAGCGGCGAATATGATGTCTTCGCCTCAGTGGGTCTGCTCGAGCATGTGGGCAAAGAAAATTATGGCACGCTGGGTGCGGTGATCGACCGCAGTCTGAAAAAAGGCGGCCGGGGCTTGATCCATTCCGTCGGGCGCAACAGGGAGTTGCCCATTGGGGAATGGATTGAAAAGCGGATTTTCCCCGGTTCCTATGTTCCGTCCCTGCGGCAGATGATGGATATCTTCGAGCCTTATTCTTTTTCCGTACTGGATGTGGAGAATCTCAGGTTGCATTATGCCAGAACGCTGCACGACTGGCTGGAGCGCTTCGATGATGCCAGCGAGGAGATTGAACATATGTACGACGCCTCGTTTGTCCGTGCCTGGCGGTTGTATCTGGGCGGATGCAGCGCCGCCTTCGCCGGCGGTGATCTGCAATTATTCCAGCTGCTGTTTAACCGCGAGCGTGACAACGACGTTCCGTGGACGCGTGCGCATCTTTATGACTAAGGCCCGATAGGCCGAATGGAATCCTGCGACGTTCTGATTGTCGGCGGCGGCCCGGCCGGAAGCACTTGCGCTTGGAGGTTGAAACAGGCGGGCCTTGATGTGTGTGTGCTGGACAAAAGCCGTTTTCCACGCGACAAGATATGCGCCGGTTGGGTGACGCCGCAGGTGTTGCAGTCCCTACATATTGAACCAGAGGAATATGCCAAGGATAGAATATTGCAGCCGATTTCCGCCTTCCGCACCGGCGTGATCGGCGCCCCCACGCTGGAAACATTCTACGATGAGCCGGTCAGCTATGGCATCCGGCGTTGCGAATTTGACCATTATCTGCTTGAGCGCTCCGGCGCACGCCTGTATCCCGGCGAATCAGCCGAAGATATGAAGCGAACTGATGAGGGCTGGATCGTCAACGGGCACTTCCAGACCCGGTTGTTGATTGGCGCCGGCGGTCATTTCTGTCCGGTAGCGCGCCAGTTCGGTGGAACGCTACGCAATGAGCCGGTCATTGCCGCCCAGGAAATCGAGTTTGAGATGAGCGCAGCGCAGCGTAAAAGTTGCCCGGTGAGGGGGGAGATGCCCGAGCTGTATTTCTGTCCGGATATGCAGGGCTATGGATGGTGTTTTCGCAAAGGTAATTTCCTGAATGTCGGCCTTGGCCGCCGGGACAGCCACAAACTCTCGGCGCATGTCGAGGGATTCTGCGCATGGCTGCAGAAAACGGGGCGTATTCCATGGGAGATCGCGTTGCCCTTCAGGGGGCATGCCTATCTCGTTTATGGACAAGCCAGGCGCAAGCGGTTGGACGATGGTATGCTGCTGATTGGCGATGCCGCTGGCCTTGCCTATGAGGAAAGCGGTGAAGGCATCCGGCCCGCTATAGAGTCCGGTCTGCTGGCCGCGCAAGCCGTGTCCAATTGTAACGGGACATATTCCACAGCTGGGCTTTCCCGTTATGAGGAACTGCTGGAGGCCCGCTTCGGACAATCTTCCTTTATTGACTTGAGCGGGTTGTTTCCTTCCGTTCTGACACAGGCCGTTGCACGAAGGCTGTTTGTATCGCACTGGTTTACCAAGCGGGTACTGATCGAACGTTTCTTTTTACGCCGTCATCAGACCCCGTTGTAGGCGGGGGCTTGAATTTTTCTGCTTGTTTTGCGGTTTTTTCAGCGTATAATTATAAATTCTCGGGGGCGTTTGGTTTCGACGGAGATACTGAACCCTGTGGGGCATGTCGGGATGGCACTCTCGTTAAAAAGGCCAACGGCATTAACTGCCAACGACGACGTAGAACTCGCTTACGCTGCGTAAGTGACCCCGCCATACAGGTTGCCCATCGCCTGCGTGACCGGGGCCATCAAGATGGGATCGCTCTGGACGCTCGAGGCTCGTGGCCAGGGAGTTAAACTTTAACGAACCGACCCGGTGGGCACTTTGTCCATTCAGTTTCCAACGGGTGCTGTGAGAGTGGGCTAAGCATGTAGAACCATAGGCTGATGATTTTCGGACGCGGGTTCGAATCCCGCCGCCTCCACCAGTAAAAACACCGCCGCAAGGCGGTTTTTTTATGGGCGGTATGAGAAGCCGCATGGCTTGATAAAAAATGCAAGGCTGGATGCCGCGACTCTGATCATTCCGCTACTTTAACCGGGGTTCTGATACCTGTACCTTTCGTGAGGTTGACCACAGCCGGAGGCAGTGGTAGCAAGCCTACCTTTGTGACGAAGCTCACATGGTTGGGTCGCGCGCAAGGGAGAAGTAACAGGAGGGGTCATGGGCGCAGAGTATCTGGCTACGCAATACGCGCCGATTTTTGTCTTCATTCTGATCGCTATTGCTATGGGTGCTGCACCGCTGGTGCTAACGGTATTTGTTGCCGCGCAAAAGCCGGATGCCGAAAAACTATCAGCCTATGAATGCGGCTTTGAAGCCTTCGAGGATGCACGCATGCAGTTTGACGTGCGTTTCTATCTGGTCGCTATCCTTTTTGTCATCTTTGATCTGGAAACCGCGTTTCTGTTTCCGTGGGCTGTTGTGCTGGATCAGATCGGTCTGTTCGGATTTGTTGAAATGATGCTGTTCCTGCTGATCCTGCTGGTGGGGTATATCTATGCCTGGAAGAAGGGGGCCTTGCAATGGGAATAGAAGGTCTGCTCGATAAGGGCTTTATTACAACAACGGCCGACAAACTGATTAATGGCGCACGTGCCGGATCCCTTTGGCCGATGACATTTGGTCTTGCCTGCTGCGCCGTTGAAATGATGCATGCTGGTGCCTCCCGTTACGATCTGGACCGTTTTGGAATAGTGTTTCGTCCGTCCCCCCGCCAGTCCGATGTGATGGTGGTGGCGGGAACGCTGATCAACAAAATGGCGCCGGCACTGAGGAAGGTTTACGATCAGATGTCCGAACCACGCTGGGTTGTTTCGATGGGTTCCTGCGCCAATGGTGGCGGCTATTACCATTATTCCTATTCGGTTGTACGTGGTTGTGACCGCATTGTGCCGGTGGATATCTATGTGCCGGGATGTCCACCAACTGCTGAAGCGCTGCTCTATGGCTTTATTCAGCTTCAGGAAAAAATAAAACGCACCAATACGATTGCCCGGTAGGTTTAATGAGCAAACAGACGGCTGAAAAAAAGATCACCGGTGTCGAGGCTCTGCCTGAGGTTGCCGCCCTGCGGGAGCGCTTTGGCAAGCAGGTGCTGGCCGTAGCCGATGGGCTGGACATGCCGGCCGTTACGTTGGACCGGCAGGCAATTGTTGAGGGCTGCCATTTTCTGAAAAACAAGCATGGGTATGAGCAGCTGATTGATCTATGTGGCGTGGATCGCTCCGAGCATCCGGCACATGCTGCTGATGAGCCAAGATTTGCGGTGGTTTACCATCTGCTATCTATTTCCGGCAACAAGCGCATACGCCTTAAGGTCGGTGCCAATGAGCGTGATCTCGTGGACTCGGTCACCGAAGTGTGGCCAACGGCCAACTGGTTCGAGCGTGAAGCCTTCGATCTGTACGGTATCATTTTCAATCATCACCCGGATTTACGCCGGATTCTGACTGATTATGGTTTCGAAGGACATCCTTTGCGCAAGGACTTTCCGCTCACCGGTCGTGTTGAACTGTTCTTTGATGATACGCAGTGGCGCTGCGTTTACCGCCCAAACAAGCTGGAAAATCGTGTGTTGATTCCGAAGACATGGCCGGGGGTTGATCGTGGCTGAGATCAAGAACTACACGATTAACTTTGGCCCGCAGCATCCAAGCGCACACGGCGTACTACGGCTAGTGCTGGAGCTGGATGGCGAGGTTGTTGAGAGAGCCGACTGCCATATCGGACTGTTGCACCGCGGCACCGAGAAGCTGTTTGAATATAAGACCTATTTGCAGAATGTGCCGTATTTCGATCGTTTCGATTATGTCTCGATGATGGCCAATGAGCATGCCTATGCGCTGGCCATCGAAAAGCTGCTGGATATCACACCGCCGGAGCGTGCGCAGTATATCCGTGTCATGTTTGCGGAGCTGACGCGCATCGGAAATCATTGTCTGCAGCTTGGTGCGCAGGCACTGGATATCGGTGCGATGACGGTGTTTCTGTACTGCTTCCGAGAGCGTGAGGATATCTTCGATTATTACGAGGCTGTTTCCGGTGCACGCATGCATGCGGCCTATTTCCGGCCGGGCGGTGTTACGAAAGATCTGCCGGAAGGGTTGCTTGAGAAGATCGACGCCTTTACTGAACGTTTCCCCGGCTATGTGGATGAATATGAGACGTTGCTGACCGAGAACCGCATCTGGAAACAGCGTACCGTCGATATCGGTGTTGTGGACAAACAGGCAGCGCTGGACTGGGGCTTTACCGGCCCGATGATCCGTGGTTCCGGCATCGAATGGGATCTGCGCAAGACCCAGCCCTATGATGTGTACGACAAGATGGACTTCGAAATTCCCGTGGGCGCGACTGGCGATACTTACGACCGTTATCTGGTGCGTATCGAAGAGATGCGGCAGGCAAATAAAATTATCAAGCAGTGCGTTGACTGGCTGGCCGCTAATCCGGGGCCGGTGAAGGTTGATGATTACAAGCTGACCAGCCCGCCGCGCGGATTGATGAAATCGGACATGGAAGCGCTGATTCACCATTTTAAGTATTTCTCGGAAGGCTACCCGGTGCCTGAGGGCGAGGTATATGCCGCAGTTGAGCATCCGAAGGGAGAGTTCGGTGTTTTCCTGGTCTCTGACGGCTCCAACAAGCCCTACCGCATGAAGGTGCGTGCGCCCGGTTTTGCGCATCTGGAGGCGCTGGATTATATGTGTCGTGGTCACATGATCGCCGATGTTGTGACTATTCTTGGTACACAGGATATCGTGTTCGGGGAGGTTGACCGATGAACGCGGTTCCACAGCCTCACTTCAGTGATGCGCGTCAGTCCGAAATCAAGGCGCTGGTGGCGCGTTATCCGCATGCGCAATCCGCATTGCTTCCGGTGCTGCATATGGCACAGGAAGATTTTGGTTATCTGTCCATGGAGGTGCAGCAGCTGGTTGCCGAAACACTTGGTATCCGCCTGATGGCTGTGCGTGAGGTGGTGACCTTTTACACGATGTTCCGTGAACAGCCCTGTGGTAAATATCTGCTTGAGGTTTGCACCAATGCCGGCTGTATGCTCAATGGCGCGGATGAGCTTGTCAGCCATATGTGTGGCAAGCTCGGTATCAGGGTAGGCGAGACAACACCGGACGGCATGTTTACCGTGACCGAAGTCGAATGTGCCGGCGCCTGTGGTGGCGCGCCCGTGGTGCAGATCAACAACGAGTACCACGAAAAGGTGGATGCAGCGCATATGGATGACTTCATCGCTAAAGTGCGTTCAGAGAAACCTGCAGGCCAGCCAGCGGAAGGGGGTGATGTATGATTTCCTCCGATCCGAAACAAGTGAAACAGATTTGTTTTGACCGTATTGATCTTTCGAATCAGCGCAAGCTGTCGGTGGCGCGTGAGAACGGCGCCTACCAGTTCCTACCGACAGTACTGAAGGAATTTGATGCCGAGCGGATTATCGATGAGGTCAAGACATCCGGCATCCGTGGCCGTGGTGGAGCAGGCTTTCCGACGGGTCTGAAATGGTCGTTTGTGCCTCGCAATACCGGCAAGCCGACCTACCTGCTGTGTAATGCGGATGAAGGTGAGCCTGGTACATTCAAGGATCGCGATATTATGCGCTTTGATCCTCACCTGCTGATCGAAGGCATGATTATGGCCGGTTTCGCGCTGGATGTGCGCGATGCCTATATCTATATCCGTGGCGAGTTTGTGCATGAGGCCAATGTGCTCAATGAAGCCATTGCCGAAGCATACGGGGCCAACCTTCTGGGTGAGAATATCCTTGGCACCTCCTACAGCATGGACCTGACCGTGCATCGCGGTGCCGGCGCCTATGTCTGCGGTGAAGAGACGGCGTTGATCGAATCACTGGAAGGCAAGGCCGGACGTCCACGCTTCAAACCGCCGTTTCCGGCTGTTGAGGGTTTCTACCGGTGCCCGACCGTAGTGAATAATGTCGAGACGCTGTCCACAATCCCGGCCATTCTGGAGCATGGCGGTGAATGGCATGCGCAGATCGGCAAGCCCAACAACACCGGCATGAAGATTTTTTCCGTATCCGGCCATGTTAATAAACCCGGCAATTACGAAGTGCCGATGGGCACGTCTCTGAAGACGCTAATCGAAGATCACTGTGGCGGTCTGCAGCATGGCACATTGCCCAAGGTGATTATTCCCGGCGGGTCGTCAACCCCGTGGCTGACGGCCGAGCATTATGATATGCCGCTGACTTATGATGATATGGTCAAGGCTGGTTCAATGCTGGGTTCCGGCGCGGTTATCGTTATGGATGAAACGGCGGACCTGCTTGCTGTAACGCGGCGGCTTGCCCATTTTTATGCCCATGAGTCCTGTGGCCAGTGCACGCCCTGCCGTGAGGGCACCGGTTGGCTGGAACGTATCCTGATGCGTATAGAAAACGGTCAGGGACAACCGGGCGATATTGATGTTTTAAAAGATGCCGCGAACCATATGGCCGGGCGCACGATTTGTGCGTTGGCCGATGGCGCAGCGGCACCCGTACTGTCATTGATCAAGCATTTCCCTGAAGAGCTTGCCTCAAGAACCTCAGAGAATGTGGTGGAGAAGGCGGCATGACAACCTTATTCATCAACGAAAAAGAAGTGACGGTCGATCCGGGCACTTCGATTCTCGAAGCCTGCCGTCAGCATGGCGCTGATGTACCCTATTTCTGTTACCACCCGGAATTGTCCGTTGCGGCCAACTGCCGTATGTGCCTGGTTGAGATTGAAGGCTGGCCCAAGCCGGCTGCCTCCTGTTGTACGCCGGTTTCCGAAGGCATGAAGGTTACAACGCAGAGCGAGGGGCTTGAAAAGGATCGTGCCATGGTGATGGAGTATCTGTTGATCCATCATCCGCTTGATTGCCCGGTCTGCGATCAGGGCGGCGCCTGCAAGCTGCAGGATTATGCCGTGAGTCATGGCTCAGCAAAAGGCCGCTACGTCGAACCCAAGCGTGCAGTGATCAATTATGATCTTGGCCCGTTTGTGAATACCTGCATGACCCGCTGCATCCATTGCACCCGTTGCGTCCGCTTCGCAGATGAAATTGCCGGCACCGGTGACATGGGTGTGCTGAATCGCGGCGATCATATGAATATCGCCGGTATTGTTGAGGATTGCCTGTCTTCCGAGCTGTCAGGCAATTTGCCCGATATCTGTCCGGTGGGTGCGCTGCTGGACAAACCATCACATGACGTTTCCCGTCCGTGGGAGCTGACGCGGCACAAGAGCACATGCACGCAATGTCCAAATGGCTGCGATATCAGTATCGAGTCGCGTGGTGATGAAGTTATGCGGATTCACCCGGTTGATGGCAGTCCCGAGGCGTGGATTTGTGACCGCGGCCGTTATGTTTATGACGCCTTCCGCTCTGAAGCCCGCATTCTTTCACCTAAACTAAGACAGGATAACGTACTGGAGGACGCGGATTGGGACGAGGCCATTGGTCGGGCCGTTGAACTATTGAAGGGCAAGCGCGTCGGCATGCTGTTTTCGCCGGATTGGAGTCTGGAAGGTCTGACTGCCATCGCTCTGTTGCATCAGACGACCTTCAGTGATGCAAAAGTAGCCTATGATCTGCACCGGCGGGATATGCGTGCCTTTGCTTTCGAGGAAGGCTTCTCGATGACCACGCAGCAGATCGAAGATGCCGACCAGGTTGTAATTCTCGGTTCCGATCTAAGACAGCGTCTGCCGCTGGTGATGCAGCGTCTGCGCAAGCGTTGCCGGAACGATAAGCCGGTTGTCCGTATCGGGGCAATGAATTACCGGAGTAATGCCTGTATTAGCAAGGAGGCGATGATCCGGCCGCGTGACTGGCCGGCGGTGATTGCACGTGCGATGGAGCAGGTCACTGAGCTTGGCAAGACAGCGGCGGGCATGGATAAGTGGACTGCAGCCGTAAAAGACAGGCATGAAGCCGGCAAGCTGCTCGCCGATGCATTGATGGCGGATTCCTGCGCGTTGATCGCTGGCGAAGAGATTCGTTCGCATGAAGATGCGGCGGCGTTGATTCACGGGCTTGATTTGCTCATGCGTGCCTGTGGCCATGCCGAAGAGGGTAGAGATGGTCGTAACCTGATTCCGGAAGGTATGAATGCGCAGGTTCTGGCCGCTGTTGCCGGAGATATGCGTACCAGCGCAGGCGAATTATTTGCGGCAGCCGAAGCAGGCGATCTGGATGCATTGGTATTAATAGGCAGTGATCCGCTTGGCGATGGTCTGTTCCCTTCGGCTGCCAGGGCCGCACTTGCCAGGGTGCCATTGGTTCAGGTTGGAGCAATCAGTGGGGCGATCAGCGAATACGCCGAAGTGCAGCTGCCTGCAGCTGCCTATTCCGAGATTGAGGGCACATTCATTAATATGGAGGGGCGCGTTCGCGTTGCGACCCATCCACTCAAATCTCTCGGCGAAGAGCGCCCGTTGTGGAAAGTCATGATGCGTCTCGTGCAGGCGATGGGCGCCGATATTCCGGCCGTGAATCTCGATGAATTGCGGGACAAGGCCAAGGGTTTCATGCCGGAGCTGGAAACAGCCTGGGCGGCCGAAGACGATGATTTCACAATGCCGGTCAATCGCAATCGCGATGCTGAATATGTACCGGCCAAGGCAGCGCACGAATTCAAGCTGGATATTGTCAGCCGCTATTCAATGTATCGTGAGGGGCCATGGGCCCGCGCTTCGGCCTTGTTATCAGAAGCAGGACGCCTGCATGCGCTCGATGATGTCATTGTGCATCCGGATACTGCGTCAGCGGGAGAGTGCACAGTACGGACTGCAATTGGCGAGACTACATATACCATTGGTACGCGAGAGGATGTATCGCCCGGCGTGCTATTTGTCGCCAAGCGCGGCATGGCGGGCGATTTGTCTGATGAGTGCTGCGCAGATATTGCCGGAGGTGGCTCGTGAGTCTGGTTGATATAGCCCTGCAGGCAGGCATCTGGGCGTTGGAGATTCTGGCTATTGCAGTGACGGTTGCGCTGTCGGTTGCCTATATCACCTATTTTGAACGCCGGATCATCGGCTGGATGCAGGTGCGCAAAGGTTGTAACCGTGTTGGTCCGGCAGGTCTGTTGCAGCCGCTTGCTGACGGCCTGAAGCTGTTCCTGAAAGAAACCATCATTCCGACGACGGCAAACAAAGTTCTGTTCGTTGCCGCTCCGGTGATGGCCATGGTACCGGCATTCATCGCCTTTGCTGTGGTTCCGTTTGGCGAGACAACATTATTTGGCATCTGGGAAACGGCGCATGTCATGGCCATCGCCAATCTGAATGTCGGTATTCTGTATGTGATGGCGATTTCCAGTCTGGCGATTTATGGCATCCTGATGGCTGGCTGGGCATCGAATTCCAAATATGCATTCCTTGGCGCTATCCGCTCGACCTGCCAGATGGTATCTTATGAAATTTCGATGGGCTTTTCCATCGTGACTGTGCTGATGCTGGCCGGCAGCCTGAATCTGGCGGATATCGTGCATGCACAGGCAGGCGGTATCCTGCACTGGTATCTGATTCCACTGTTTCCGATGTTTCTTGTGTTCTTTATTTCGGGGTGTGCCGAGACAAACCGCTCGCCGTTTGATCTGCCGGAAGGCGAATCGGAAATCGTAGCCGGGTTCTTTGTTGAATATTCAGGCATGTGGTTTGCCACTTTCTCGCTGGCGGAATATGCGGCAATGATTCTGATCAGTCTGATGACGAGCATTATGTTCCTCGGCGGCTGGTATGCGCCGATTCCGGCACTGGATTTTATTCCGGGCACTGTCTGGCTACTTGGCAAGACGGCCTTCCTTATTTTCGTATTTATCTGGTTTCGCGCCACGTTCCCGCGCTACCGCTATGATCAGCTGATGCGTCTGGGCTGGAAGGTATTCCTGCCGTGGTCACTGGCCTGGATTGCCGTGGTTGGCATCTTTCTGTACACGCCTGGGCTGAAGGAGATCATCGCCTTCTGGTATGCGGGAGGTGCGTCATGAGTTTCATCAAGCGGGCACTGAAGACATGGCTGCTGCTGGAGCTGGTCCGCGGCCTGATGCTGACCGGTAAATATCTGTTCAAGAAGAAGATTACCGTGGAGTATCCGGAAGAAAAGACGCCGCTTTCTCCGCGTTTCCGCGGCCTGCATGCCTTGCGCCGCTACGAATCCGGTGAAGAGCGTTGTATTGCCTGCAAGCTTTGTGAGGTCGTGTGTCCGGCGCTGGCCATTACGATTGAGTCCGAGGAACGCGACGATGGGACGCGCAGGACGACCCGTTACGATATTGATATGACCAAATGCATTTTCTGCGGCCTGTGCCAGGAAGCCTGTCCGGTCGATGCGATTGTCGAAACACAGGAATTCGAATATGCCAGCGAAACACGGGAAGCATTGTATTATACGAAGGATATGTTGCTCGAGGTTGGGAAACGTTATGAAAAGCAGATCGCGGCCAATATTGCTGCTGATGCGCGCTACAGCTGACATCGGATAGGATCGGAGGAGAAATGCTCGAAACTGCTTTCTTTTACCTGTTTGCCGGCCTTGCCGTTGTGGCGGGTCTCGGTGTTGTGCTGGCGCGCAATACGATGCATTCGGTGATGTTTCTGATCCTCTGCTTCTTTAATGCGGCAGGCCTGTTTTTCCTGCTCGATGCCGAGTTCATCGGCATCATCATGATTCTGATTTATGTCGGCGCTGTGATGGTGCTGTTCATGTTTGTCATCATGATGCTGGAAGTGAATCTGGTGCAGTTGAAAGAAGGCTTCCTGCAGTATTTGCCGGTGGGCGGCATCATTGCACTGATTCTGTTCATGGAACTGGTCGCGGCGGCCACCAGTGGCGTTTTCTCGCAGGGGGCAAAAGCCGCTGCCGAGCATTTCGGGCAGGACGTCAATAACACAATGGAAATCGGCAAGGTGCTGTATACGAAGTACCTGCTGGGCTTTGAAGTGGCCGCCATTATTCTGCTGGTGGCGTTGATTGGCGCCGTTGTTCTGACGCTCAGGGCGCGCAAGGATGCGAAATACCAGAATATTCGGGCGCAGGTCAATGTCCGCAAGGAAGACCGCCTGCGCAAGGTGAGGATGTAGCATGATCGGGCTTTCATCATATCTGGCGGTGGCTGCGTGTCTGTTCGCGCTGGGCGTGGTCGGTCTGTTCCTGAACCGCAAGAACGTGATTACGATCCTGATGTGTATCGAACTGATGCTACTGGCCGTGAACATCAACTTCGCGGCATTTTCTCACTATCTGAACGATCTTTCAGGGCAGATTTTTGTCTTCTTCGTACTGACGGTGGCGGCAAGCGAGGTAGCTGTAGGGCTGGCCATTCTGGTGGCCTTCTACCGCACCCGCCGCTCCATTGAAGTCGAAGACATCAACACCTTGCAGGGTTAGGGGAGGCGGCCTGATGCATGAAACAGCCTTGACGCTGAACACCACCGAGCTGCTGATTATCCCGGCGCTTCCATTGCTGGCGTCGATGCTGGCCGGCCTGTTTGGCTGGGCGTTGAAAGAGAAGCTGACGCACTGGATTTGCTGCGTGGGCGTGATTGCCGCCGCCCTGCTTTCCATTCATGTATTTACGCAGGTCCATGCCGGCGCATCCTTCTATGGCAATTTCTGGACATGGATGCTGTCGGGTGATT
Organism: Mariprofundaceae bacterium; assembly: GCA_046756985.1. Lineage (GTDB taxonomy): Bacteria > Pseudomonadota > Zetaproteobacteria > Mariprofundales > Mariprofundaceae > JBHHXG01. Next base: position 30,882 of record JBHHXG010000010.1, read on the forward strand.
TTGTTGTGCCGATCGGCATGATGATCGATCCGCTGACGGCCATCATGATGATCACGGTTACCATCGTATCTTCCTGTGTGCATGTGTACACCATTGGTTATATGCACGGCGATCCGGGCTATACGCGCTTCTTCTCGTATATTTCCGGGTTTACGTTCTCGATGCTCGTGCTGATCATGGGCAACAGCTTCTTCACGCTGTTCTTCGGCTGGGAGGCCGTGGGCCTGTTCTCCTATCTGCTGATCGGTTTCTGGTTCAAGCGCGAGTCCGCCAATTTCGCGGCGATGAAGGCGTTTGTCGTCAACCGAATTGGCGATTTTGGTTTTGCCATCGGCATTCTGGCCGTCTGGTATTATTTCGGTTCGGTTGAGTACCGCACGGTATTTGGCGCCGTGGAAGGCTTTGTCGAACAGGGCCGCGTGCTGGATTTCATGGACTGGCAAGTTTCGGCCATCACCTTCATATGCGTGGCGTTGTTCATCGGTGCGATGGGCAAGAGTGCACAGGTGCCGCTGCATGTCTGGCTGCCGGATTCGATGGAAGGCCCGACGCCAATCTCCGCCCTGATCCATGCAGCCACGATGGTCACGGCCGGTATTTTCATGGTCGCGCGCCTGTCGCCGATGTTTGAATTCTCCGATTTTGCGCTGGCCATGGTCACTGTGGTCGGTGCGGTTACGGCCTGGATGTGCGCCACGATTGGTCTGGTGCAAAACGATATCAAGCGAGTCATTGCCTATTCCACCTGTTCGCAATTGGGCTACATGTTCGTGGCCTGCGGTGTTTCGGCCTATTCGGTTGGCATTTTCCATCTGATGACACATGCCTATTTCAAGGCGCTGCTGTTTTTGGCAGCCGGTTCCGTCATCCATGCCGTCATGGCCGAGCAGGATATCCGAAAGATGGGACAACTCAGAAAATACATGCCGCTGACCTACCCGACCATGCTGATCGGCGCCATCGCGCTGGCAGGCGTGCCGCCATTTGCAGGCTTCTGGTCCAAGGATCTGATTATCGAGGCGACGATGGTGCGTGATATGGGCTGGGTCAGTGAAATAGCCTATTGGGCGGTACTGTCCGGCGTGTTCATGACGGCATTTTATACTTTCCGCATGTTCTTCCTGACCTTCCATAACTCGGATCGCGTGCCGGCCGAGACCAAATCGCACCTGCATGAATCGCCCAAGGTCATTACCGTGCCACTGCTGATTCTGGCCGTCGGTTCCATGCTGGCTGGCTGGTGGGGTGTGCAGGTGCTTGGCATTGCCAATGCCGACATGCTGCAGAACTACTTCAGCGGCGCGATTTTTGTCATGGACCAGCACAATCCGCTGATCACGCTTGAGGAGCATGGGCACCATGCGTGGTACCACTTTGTCTTTACCGCGCCGTTCTGGCTGGCGCTTGGCGGCATAGGACTTGCCTATGCGATGTATTTCAAAGAAACAGCAATGCCGGCGAAGATTGCCAATACCGTGCCGTGGCTGCACCGCTTCCTGCTGAACAAGTGGTGGTTTGACGAGATGAACTGGAAGGCTCTGGTCATGCCGGCCCGCTGCCTTGGCAACATCCTGTGGAAGAAGGGCGATCTGGGCGCCATTGATGGCAAACTTATTCATGTCGGCATCGTGGGTTCAGTCAAGGCCGGTGCGGCGCGCATGCGTGCGATGCAGACCGGCATGGTATACCACTATGCCTATGCCATGGTCATCGGCGTATTTGCCGTGCTGACCTGGCTGCTCTTGAAGGCTTAGGGGAAGGTGATGGAACTGCATAATGTACTGAACTTCCCGATCCTTTCCGTCAGCATTTTCCTGCCGCTGGCCGGGGCTCTCGTGATCTGGCTATTCGTGCGCGGCGAGGGTGCTGTGCGCTGGAGTGCGCTGGCGGTTTCTGTCGGCACCTTCATTGTCACGCTGCCGCTGTGGTTCGCCTTTGATACGACAACGCATCATATGCAGTTCGAGGAATTCCATCCGTGGATTGAGCGTTTTCACATCAATTACCAGCTTGGCGTGGATGGTATTTCGATGCCATTTATCCTGCTGACCAGCATGTTGACCGTCATCTGCGTGATTTCGGCATGGCAATGCATTGAAAAGCGCGTCAAGGAATACATGCTGGCATTCCTGATACTGGAAACGACGCTGATCGGCGTGTTTTCATCGTTGGACTCAATCCTGTTCTATTTCTTCTGGGAAGCAATGCTGATTCCGATGTATCTGATCATTGGCGTCTGGGGCGGCAAGAACAGGGTCTATGCGACGATCAAGTTCTTCCTTTATACACTGGCAGGCTCCGTGCTGATGCTGATCGCGCTGCTGGCTATGTATTTCAAGGCCGGGCACACCTTTTCCATCCCGGCCTTCATGGATTATCCGTTTGACTTTACCTGGCAGTTCTGGATTTTCCTCGCCTTTTTGATTGCCTTTGCCGTCAAGGTGCCGATGTGGCCGGTGCATACCTGGCTGCCGGATGCGCATACCGAAGCGCCAACGGCAGGCTCGGTCATTCTGGCCGGTATCCTGCTGAAAATGGGTGCGTACGGTTTCTTACGTTTTTCGCTGCCGATCGCACCTGACGCCTCGCAATATTTCGTGCCGTTGATGGTGGCGCTGTCACTGATTGCGATCATTTATATTTCGCTGGTGGCGATGATGCAGCAGGACATGAAGCGGCTGATCGCCTATTCATCGATCGCCCATATGGGCTTTGTCACGCTTGGCACATTCATGTTTACGCAGCAGGCGGTTGAGGGCGCCATCATTAATATGATTTCGCATGGCTTTGTTGCTGCCGCACTGTTCCTCTGCGTCGGCGTGATGTATGACCGGCTGCACACGCGCGAGATTGCCGATTATGGTGGTGTGGCCAATGTCATGCCGGTCTTTGCCGCCGTCATGATGGTGTTCTGCATGGCTAATGTGGCGCTGCCGGGCGCTTCGGCCTTTATTGGCGAGATCATGGTGCTGGTCGGCACATTCAACGCCAGTCCGATTTATCTGGACTTTTCAACCAAATGGGTGGCCATTGCCGCAGCGACCAGTGTTGTTTTAAGCGCCTGCTACACGCTGTGGATGTACAAGCGCGTCATCATGGGCGATCTGACCAAGGATACGGTGAAGTCGATGCCGGATATGAGCGTGCGCGAGTTTGCATACTTCGTACCACTGATTCTGCTGGTGGTATGGATGGGCGTGTATCCACTGCCGGTACTTGATGTGATGCATGAATCTGTCGCGCATCTGATCGAACAGGCGACGGCGAGCAAGCTGGATGCAGCCCTGGCGCTAGCGGGCGGCGATATGCTGCAGCACGTAAGCGGGCATTGAGGGTATTATGGCGAATGTAGTATTTCCATTTCCGTTTCCGGAGAACCTGATTGCACTGTTG
>JBHHXG010000011.1:0-32760 GCA_046756985.1 Mariprofundaceae bacterium
TGATACTCATTGATAAACGGGGAAGGCTGCGCAGGCAGATATTCGGCCAATGCGACGATCTGTCTCTGGGGGCGGAGATCATGGCACTGATACTGGAAACGTGAGCATGCAGAAAGAAGAACCAAAAATTCCGGGGACACAATCCCCGGAAAAACAGTGACACAATACCTATTTATCCTTCCGGTTCAGGTAGTCCACTATCAGTCGAACGCCGGCGCCGGTGGCGCCTTTGGCGGAAATGTCCGTGCCTTTCATGTTCCAGGCCGTGCCGGCGATATCCAGATGCGCCCATGGAATATCGTCCACAAAGCGGGACAAAAAGCAGGCGGCGGTAATCGTGCCGGCCTCGCGCCCGCCGATGTTTTTGATATCGGCAATCTCGCTTTTGATCTGTTCCTGATATTCGTCAAACAGCGGCAACTGCCAGACCCGGTCGTGGGTATGGTCGCCGGCGCGTCTCAGTCCTTTAATCACCTTCTTGCCGGTGCCCATCAACCCGCTCGCCTGACTGCCGAGCGCAATGACGCAAGCCCCGGTCAATGTAGCAAAATCAATGATTTCAGCCGGTTTCTTTTCGGCGGCGTAGGCCAGGGCATCGGAGAGAATGATGCGTCCTTCCGCATCGGTGTTCTGCACTTCAATGGTAACACCTTTGTAGGATGTAATGATGTCACCCGGTTTATAAGCTGCCGAGCCCAGTAGATTTTCCGTCGAAGCAATCACGCCGAGTAGATTGACCGGCAGGCTCATCTCGGTCGCCGCCCTGAAAATACCCAGCACGGCGGCCGCACCGCACATATCAAATTTCATTTCATCCATCTGTGCCGCCGGTTTCACAGAAATACCGCCGGCATCGAAGGTCAGACCCTTGCCGACCAGCGCCACCGGAGCATCCTTTTTCTTGCCGCCATTGTATTCGAGCACAATAAAGCGCGGCTCTTTGGCTGAGCCCTGATTAACGGCGAGCAACCCGGCGAATCCGGCCTTCTCGATCGCCGCCTTGCCCATGACCGTCACCTTCAGCCTGGCATGTTTAAGTGACTGCGCCTGTTTGCCGAGAAACTCGGGCGTACAGACATTGCCGGGCTCGTTGGCCAGATCGCGGGCAAAATTCGTTCCGCCTGCAACAGCCTTTGCCCTGCCTACTGCCGTCTCTGCGGCTTCTAGATTGCGGCGTGATGGAATCATGATCGTCACCGATCGGAGTGCCCGTTTATTTGTGTCCCTCTTTGTCTGATATTTTTCAAAGGCATAAAGCCCGAGCCATACGCCTTCTGCCACCGCCTGCACCTTGTCAGCAACTGAGGCGCTGCGCACATTCAGTTCAGGCAGATACAGTGAAATATCACGAGCACCGCTTTTATTCATTTTTCTGGCCACAATAGCCGCCAGCCGGCGCAGGCGGTGCAATGTCAGTTTCTTTTCTTCGCCTGCACCGAGCAGTACCACGCGCTGGGTAAATGCGCCTTCGATATCGTAGAGCATGCTGATCTCGCCGAATTCCCCGGCATGGTCGAATTTACGCAGAAATTGTGGCAGCACCTTGCCTGTGGACTTTTGCAACGCCTTACCGGATTCGGTGAATTTGCGCCCCTCAAGCAGTGGAAGCACCACCGCATCATCCCGCTGCTTTGCTGCTGTTCCGGCTTTGACGTTAATGGAAATCATGGTTACCTCGACGTACTTATTTTCTTAAAATGGCTTAATTATGCCCCAAGTTGCCAAAGATAGGGGAATTTATAAAAAAGAAAAGGCCGCCCATCGGGCGGCCTTTCTGTTTTTGCTTCTGAGTAACGGGATTATACGGAGTAGTACAGCTCCAGTTCCATTGGATGCGGACGCATACGAACTTCATTGACTTCTTCCATCTTCAATTCAATGTAGCCATCAAGCATGTCGTCGTCCATCACACCACCGACTTTCAGGAAGTCGCGGTCTGCATCCAGTGCTTCCAGAGCCTGCTCAAGGCTGCTACAAACAGTAGGAATCTTTTTACCCTCTTCCGGTGGAAGATCGTACAGGTTCTTGTCCGCAGCTTCGCCCGGATCGATCTTGTTGGCGACGCCATCGAGGCCAGCCATCATCATGGCAGTAAATGCAAGATACGGGTTAGCAGTTGAATCCGGGAAACGCACCTCAATACGGCGCGCCGGATCGGAATTCACTACCGGGATACGGATCGAAGCCGAACGATTACGATTCGAATAAGCCAGCATAACCGGCGCCTCAAAGCCCGGCACCAGCCGCTTGTAGGAGTTTGTTGAAGCATTGGTAAAGGCATTGAGCGCCCTAGCATGCTTGATAATGCCACCAATGTAGTACAACGCTTCCTGGCTCAGATTGGCATATTTCTCACCTGCAAACAGGTTCTTGCCATCTTTCCACAGCGACTGGTGAACGTGCATAGCCGTTCCGTTATCGTTGTAGATCGGCTTTGGCATGAAGGTTGCAGTCTTGCCGTGGGCATGCGCCACGTTATGAACCACATACTTGTACCACTGCGCACGGTCTGCGATATCGATCATTTCACCGAAGCGCATGGCCAGTTCACACTGACCGGCAGTGGCCACTTCGTGGTGGTGACACTCCATATGAATGCCCAGATCAGACATCACCAGAGACATGTCGTTACGGATCTCATGCAACGAATCCACCGGAGGAACCGGGAAATAACCTCCCTTCACGCGTGGACGGTGGCCATAATTACGCATCATACCTTCGGAAGCATCGGCAAAGTTCTTCTTGGAGTTCCAGGCCGCTTCTTCGGACTCGATCTCGTAACCGCAACCACCCATTTCGTTATTCCAGGTTACGCCGTCAAAGATGAAGAATTCCAGCTCAGGGCCGAAGTACACAGTATCAGCAATACCGGCCGAACGAATATAGCTCAGGGCGCGCTGTGCCACCTGACGCGGACAGCGGTTATAATCCTGGCCAGTGATCGGATCGACCACCTGCGCCACCAGTACCAGCGTCGATGCTTCGAAGAATGGATCGATACGCGCACTATCCGGATCCGGAATCAGCGCCATATCGGAATTATTGATATCACACCAGCCGGCAACAGACGAACCGTCGAAGGCAAAGCCTTCTTCAAAGCTGTCTTCACTCAACTCGTGGATTGGAAAGGTCACATGCTGCCATTTGCCGCGCGTATCGGTGAACCGTACATCAACAAATTCGCACTCATGCTCCTTGATTGTGTCAAAAACGTTCTTGATTGCTTCACTCACTGTTCTTCTCTCCCGTATATCTAGGATATCACCCATCCGTATAATTCAAAGAACGCGGACTATTGCACAATCGCCAAATGTGCGCAATTGACCCATGGGAAAACTAAATTGCGGCCTCGTCACGTTCACCGGTCCGGATACGAATGGTCTGCTCCACCGGTGATACGAAAATTTTTCCGTCGCCAACTTTATCGGTTCGTGCTGCATTCACAATCGCCTCAATCACCGCTTCCACCTGCTCGGCTCTGACAATGGTCTCGATTTTGACCTTGGGTAGAAAATCCACGACATATTCGGCGCCGCGATACAGTTCCGTATGCCCCTTTTGACGGCCATGGCCTTTGACCTCGGTCACTGTCATGCCATCGATACCGATGCCGCCAAGGGCATCCTTCACATCATCGAGTTTGAACGGCTTGATGATCGCTTCTATCTTTTTCATATCTTTCTCCTACTCCCTGAATCCATGTGTAATGGGATAGCGCCGGTCACGTCCGAAAGCCCTCTCGGTAATCTTTACGCCCGGCGGGGCCTGTCTGCGCTTGTATTCGGCTCCGTGCAGCATACGCACCACGCGCTGCACTTCATCCCTGTCAAAGCCCTGTGCTGCAATCTGCTCAACACCGAGCCGTTTCTCAATAGTGGCCTGCAGTATGGCATCCAGCACAGCATATTCCGGTAGCGAATCCGAGTCTTTCTGGCCCGGTGCAAGCTCGGCTGAGGGCGGCTTGCTGATGCTGTTTTTCGGAATCAATTCTGCATGCCGGTTAATGTGGTGCGCCAGTTCAAATACCTGTGTTTTGTAGACATCCTTGAGCACAGCAAATCCACCTGCCATATCGCCATACAAGGTGGCATAACCGACCGCCATCTCGGACTTGTTACCCGTGGACAACAGCATGCGACCGGTTTTGTTGCTGATGGCCATCAGCAGTACGCCACGGATGCGCGCCTGAATATTCTCCTCGGTCACATCCGTCTCCGTCTTGCCCCAGGCTGCAAAGGTGTCCGCCAGTATTGCTTCAACCGCCGCAACACCATCTGCAATCGGCAGTGTCACCGTCTTGATGCCGAGATTGGATGCCAGGGCTTCTGCGTCTTCAATCGAATGGCCGCTTGAGTATTTCGACGGCAAAAGCACGCCAAGCACATGTTCCGGGCCCAGCGCCTGGGCAGCAATGGCGGCGGTCACGGCCGAATCAATGCCGCCGGACAGGCCAATCACCACCTGCTTGCAGCCATTGCGGTGCACATAATCACGCACACCCATCACCAGTGCTGCACGTATTTGTTCAATCGGTGCGGGCATGGGATGAATATCCGCAGCGCCTGCCTGTTCCAGATCAAATATAGTATCGCAGGTTTCAAACAATGGCGCCCGAACCAGCAGATTCCCCGTTCCATCGACCGCATGCGAGCCGCCGTCAAAGACAATTTCATCCTGGCCGCCAACCGGATTGACGTAGGCCACCGGCACGCCAAACATGCCGGCCCTTTGCATCATCAGCGCTTCGCGCTCAGCCTGTTTACCGGCATGAAACGGAGAAGCATTCAGATTCAGCCATATGTCGCAGGCAAGAGATGCATGTTCACCGGCCAGTTCATCATCCCAGATATCCTCGCAAATACCAACACCAACCCGCCAGCCACCCACCTCGAAGACGCTCTGCCTGCCATCGCCCGGCACAAAATAGCGCCGCTCATCAAATACCCCGTAATTGGGAAGCCGCTGCTTGTCATAGCTGCCAATCACACTTCCCCGTTGTGCCAGCGTAGCGCTGTTTTTCAGCGTGGCCTCATCACGGCGAGGATGGCCATACACAACGCAGGTATCGCCTGAAGCCTGAATAATTTCAGTAACGGCCTGATCGATCTGCTCAAGGAAAGCGGATCGCAGCAATAAATCCTCAGGCGGGTAGCCGGTTACTGCCAGCTCCGGCAATACGACAATGTCACATCCGGCGGATTCGGCGCGCTGCATGGCCGATATTATGATCTGTACATTTCCCGCAATGTCGCCAACACGGGGGGCGACCTGGGCCAGCATGATTTTCATGCCGCCGATTCCCACGCATCATTGTGTGATACAAACATTGCATCACCATACGAATAAAAGCGGTAATTGTGCAACTTCGCATATTCATAGGCGGCCATCACCTTTTTGCGGCCGGCCAGAGCGCAAACCAGCATCAGCAGCGTTGAGCGCGGCAGGTGAAAATTGGTTAACAGCGCATCCACTGCCTTGAAGTGATAACCGGGATAGATGAACAGGTCAGTGCGGCCGCTGCCAGCCTGAACCCGACCATCAACAGTTGCGGCTTCCAGCGTGCGCAGGCTGGTTGTGCCGACGGCAACAATCCGCCGCCCTTCCGCCCTGGCCTGATTGATCTGCACTGCTGCCTTCTCCGGCACATGATATGCTTCCTCGTGCATGATATGACTGCGTACATCATCGACCTGTACCGGCTGAAACGTTCCCGGCCCGACATGCAGGGTTACATCCGCGAATGTCGCGCCGGCATCGTGCATCTTTTCTATCAACACCTGCGTCAGATGCAGGCCGGCTGTGGGGGCTGCCACAGCGCCGGGCTTGTCAGCAAAGATGGTCTGGTATCGCTGCTTGTCCTCTTCGCTGTCCGGCCGGTTGATATATGGCGGCAAAGGCATGTGGCCAAAGCATTCGATCGCTCCGGCAACATCATCGGCTTCCAGGCGAACCATTATTTCCCTGCCATCACGTTGCAGCACTTCGACTTTGAAATCATCGCCAATCAGAATGCTGTCGCCTTTCTTTAGCGGCTTGTTCGATTTTCCCCAGGCCCGCCAGACATGCGCTTCGTCCAGCGGCTCCAGCAGCAGGATTTCAACCTTGCCGCCCGAAGACTTTCTTCCCAGAAGCCGCGCCGGAATGACTTTGGTATCGTTAATCACCCATACATCACCGGGAAGAACCAGTTCAGGAAGATCACAGATCGCTCTATCTGATATCGCTCCCCGACCAGCTAGCACAAGCAGGCGTGAAGCATCCCTTTCAGTCAGAGGCTCTGTTGCAATCAGATGTTCGGGTAATTTATAGTCAAAATCAGCGATTTGCATTCCGGTAAACCTATATGATCGGCATAAGAGCATCCCGAAAAAAATCGAAATATCTACAATTCATGCCTATCCAAGCACTTCGCGAATCTTTACCCACAGTGCTTTCAGCATGCTAACGACCCTGATCTAGTTGATGGTTTCCACGCCAGATGGCGTACCCATCAGAATCACGTTGGCGCCCTGCAGCGAAAAAATGCCGTTGGTGACCACGCCCGGCACATTATTCAGATGTTCCTCCATGCCTCTGGGATCGGTAATCCTGAGTCCGTGCACATCAAGAATCTCATTGCCATTGTCGGTGATGAAGCCCTCGCGCAGTTTTGGATCGCCGCCCAGCTTCCGCACCTCACCCGCGATCAGCTCACGCGCCATCGGAATGACCTCAATGGGCAGCGGAAAAGCGCCCAGCGCATCCACCTGCTTGGTCTCGTCAACAATGCAGACGAATGAATCGGATGCAGCCGCGACAATTTTTTCGCGTGTCAGAGCACCGCCACCACCCTTGGTCAGGTTTTTGCCGGCATCAAACTCATCCGCTCCGTCCACATAGACAGACAGGGAATCCACTTGGGAAAGTGCCTCATTCAAATCCAGCACCGGAATGCCGTGCCCTTTGAGCCGCTCGGCCGTGGCCTCGGAACTGGCTACAGTCGCTTTGATTCTGTCCTTCATCCCTGCCAGGGCGTCGATAAACATATTGGCCGTGGAACCCGTACCCACGCCAACAATCGTGCCTTCCACAACGTATTCCAGCGCTGCCTCGGCCACTTTCCGCTTCATTTCATCCTGTGTCATATCACTGCTCCTCCTTGAAACCTGACCCTAGCTTAACGGAAAAAGCCGCCGCTTTCAGCAGCAGGCTGCACAGGCTAGCTTCGCGGCATGGAAATCACAGCAAGCATCACAGACATCACTTTGAGCGCCATTACGACGATCGGTCTGGTGCAAATCGTATGGTTTTCGGTCATGCTGCTGCGCCGCGGCATCGGCCCGGCAACCATTCAACTCGCCCTGCCACCTCTGTTGGCCATCTGGGTGCTGATGTGGCCTGTGTATACAGATCGGACATGGGTCTGGCTGGGTATTTTCCTGCTTGGACTGCCTGTTATTCTGGCATCCATACTGCACGCACCTTTCTGGCAACAACTGAAACAGGCATGGTCAACACCTCCGAAGTCCCGGGGGCGACTCATCAAGGCTGAACACGTGCCGATGTGGCCAATGACACACCTGCTGACAGCCCTTGCCATTGCCGCGGCATTTTTCCAAACCTTTCCCGAATTCGGTTTCGGCACAGGTCTGAGCATCTGCCTGGCGCTGCCGGCCGCGTGCTGGCTGGACCATACCGGGCATTTTGCGCTTGGCTTTCCAGCGCATCCTGGACAGACGCTTGCCGGTCACCTGATTCTGATCCTGATGACCGCCATTGTCTGCGGCTGGAGCCTGCATATCTACCATGGTATTGGCTGGCAACAGATCTTTATCGCCACTCTGCTGACCGGCATCGCCGCCTCACTTGCCCGCGCGCTCGTTCCGGGTGGCTGGAATCAGCCAGCCATGGCGCTTGCCATGGGCGGAACACTCTGGTTACTGTAAGATTGACCGTATGCAAGAGTTGATTAAGCAGGCACTTGACGAAGATGCGGTATACTGTGATCGGACCTGCATGGCCGTATTGCCACAAAACCAGCTGGGACAGGCCGTCGTTACAGCCAAGGCCAATGGAACGCTGTCAGGTATTGATGCCGCAAAAGCCGTATTTCGCTGTATGGACGAGGATATCCATCAGCAATGGCAGGCTGGTAATGGAGATCATGTCAGTGCAGGCCAGATCATCTGCGAACTAGCGGGTTCCATGGCGTCCCTGCTGGCAGCCGAACGCACGGCGCTGAATTTTCTGCAACACCTTTCCGGTATTGCCACAGCTACACACGCCTTCGTCAAGGCCGTGGCCGGCACAGGCTGCCAGATTGCCGACACGCGCAAAACAACGCCGGGCTTGCGAAAGCTCGAGAAACAGGCAGTAAGGCACGGTGGTGGCATCAATCACCGCATGGATCTGGCCAGCGGCATGCTTATCAAGGAAAATCATATCGAGGCCGCAGGCTCCATCACCGAAGCCATAGATGCCTGCGAAAAGCTACAAAGTGATTTATGGATCGAAGTCGAATGTGAAACGCTGGATGAAGTTCAGGAAACCGTCCTGCTGTGTCCGGACATGATTCTACTGGATAACATGAGCATCGAAACCGTCCGGGAAGCCCGCAAAATTGTACCAAAGTCCATCACCCTCGAAGCGTCCGGCGGCATTACGCTGGAAAACGTCCGTGCCTATGCCGAAACCGGCGTGGATCGCCTGGCCATTGGTGCAATCACCCACTCCGCAGCAGCGCTGGATCTTTCCATGCGAATTGATGCTGGTTGAGCCCTCTGCTGTGAACAGCACCCGCGAAACCATTCTCGCCCGCCTGGCTACCGAGCGCCACCCTGTTTCCGGCCATTTACTGGCCGAGGAGCTTGGCATTAGCAGGACCGCGGTATGGAAACATGTCCGTCACCTGCGAGAACATGGTATTAACATCCGCACCATTTCCGGGCGCGGCTATCTGCTGCAATCCGACACCTTCAATGCCGCAGCCGTTGCCGCAAGGCTGTCCGAAAATCCACCAAAGCGAATTGGCCGGCAGGTGCTGGTGTTTGAGCAACTGGATTCAACCAATGCCGAAGCCATGCGGCAGGCTGACCAGGGGATAGATGAAGGGCTGGTCGTCTTTGCCAACCATCAGCAACAAGGGCGCGGCAGAATGGGCCGCAAGTGGCACACGATGGCAGAAGATGCACTGGCCATGTCCATATTACTGCGGCCAGAGTTGCCGCCGGAGTCTGTACCACAGTTGTCACTGGTCACTGCCGTCGGCCTGCATCAGGCGCTGTCATCCATCGCGTCGGATGTGTGCATCAAGTGGCCAAATGACCTTTTGCATCACAACGCCAAACTTGCCGGCATTCTGACCGAGATGCGTGCTGAGCCCGGTCATGTACATGCCGTGGTCGTTGGTGTCGGTGTTAATATCCGCCATCCGGCATCCGGCTGGCCTGCCGATATTGCCCAACCGGTTACGGATCTCTCCACTGCCGCGGGAGAATATGTTTCGCGACTGGACACTGCCGTGCAAATCATTCGCCATCTTGGCTCAGCCTATCAGAACTATCTTGAGAACGGCTTTGGCCCGATCCGCAAGGCATGGTGGCAAGCCCATACCGCCTGCAATCAGCAGGTGCGCGTGCATGATGGCGGACATTATATCTCAGGTGTCGCTGAAGCACTGGATGAAGATGGCGCCCTGCTGCTACGTACCCGTGAAGGGCTGACGCGTATTATCGCCGGCGATTTGGAGGTGATGAATGCGGGAGACGGCTCATCATGAGCAAACACTTTCTTGCCGTTGATATCGGCAATACGCAGATGGTCTTCGGCCTGTATCAGGCGCATGAACTGATCTGCCACTGGAGGCTGTCCAGCGAGCGCCATGCCACACCGGACGAACTGGCCTGGCAGATACATGGCATGTTTACCCAGCATGCGTATGCACCGAAAGATATCGATGGCATCATGACAGCCAGTGTTGTACCGCATCTGGATGCGCCTTTCTCGGAGGCCTGTGCGCGGATATGCGGCAGAGAGCCTGCCTTCGTCGGTTCTTCATCCGTCCGCACCGGCATGGCTGTGGACTATAAAAATCCCCGCGAAGTCGGCGCTGACCGCATTGCCAACGCGGTTGCGGCGCGTGAACAATTCGGCTCGCCAGTCATCGTGCTGGACTGCGGCACTGCCACGACGTTCGATATCGTGTCAGCTGAAGGACACTACGCCGGAGGACTGATCGCACCGGGTATGGAAGTTGCGTTAGCGGCACTGTCCGAACGCGCCGCCAAACTGCCAGAGGTACCGCTGACCAGAACCGATATGCATATTGGCCGGGACACCATTTCTTCTATGCAGGTCGGCAGTTACTGGAGTATTGTGGATGGCCTGACCGGGCTGATTGCCCGTCTGCGAAGACTGGCAGACTATGAAAAGGCTCCTGTGGTTGCTACCGGCGGACTGGCCCGGCTCGTGATGACCGATATTGCTGATATCACCCACTATGAAGAACACCTGACACTGCAAGGCCTGCACCTGCTTGCCACGCGCCATTTTGACTGATTGATTGACTGCCATGCGTCTGTCTCTGCAAATAATCATACTGGTTTTTCTGGCATGGCTGGCATTTCAGGCATGGCAACCACCAGAGTCGCTACCTGAGCAGCGCGCCATTCATGCGGCTCTTCCCAAGCAGGAGATCATCAAAGAACAACCGATTCTGTGGTATGTGGTCACGCGCAGACTGGTCTGGGAACAGGCGGCACAAGCACTTAAAAAGCGCCTTCAGAATGAAGGCTTTAAACCCATTCCGATCAATCGCAAGGAACCTGTTTCGATGCACGCCTTTGACGATGGCCGCATCTTCAAAACCCGGGAAGCGGCAGAAAAGGCCAAAAAGGCATGGCAGCAACACAAGATTGAAGCCAATATCATCCAGACTTCAATTGAGCTGAACAAGGATATCTTCATTGTCGGCCTTGGCCGTTTTTTCCTGACCTCGTATGCTGAACAGATGCAGGAGCGGCTCAAGCGCATCAAGAAACCGTACCGCTATGAGCGCCGCGAGGTCACCATTCCGACATACCGCTTCACATTTGCTCCAGCTGAAAAACAGCAAACCCGACGCCTGTGGCAGCAAATCAGAGATATGGGCATTGCCGACCCCGTCATGATGAAAGCCTCGCGTTTCAAGGCGTTGTATGGCCCGAAGCGTAAGTCGTAATCAGTTCCGCAAAGCGATCAAACAGATAATCAGCATCATGTGGCCCTGGGCTGGCTTCCGGGTGATACTGGACGGAAAATACGGGCCTATTTTTTACCCTAAGACCCTCCACCGTACCGTCAAATAGTGAGCGGTGCGTGATCTCGACATGCTCCGGAACCTGCTCATCCCGTACGGCAAAGCCATGATTCTGGCTGGTAATTTCGATTTTTCCGGTGGATTCATCCCTTACCGGGTGGTTGCCGCCGCGGTGCCCAAACTTGAGCTTGAATGTGGACAGTCCCAATGCTTGTGACAGCAACTGATGGCCCATGCATATGCCGAAAATGGGCACATCGCAATCCAGTAACTCGCGAATTGTATCTACCGCATAGCCAACCGCAGCCGGATCACCAGGTCCGTTGGAAAGGAATATGCCGTCCGGCTTGTGGGCCAGCACGGCATCGGAAGATGTTCCGGCCGGCACGATTGTCACGCGGCAATCACGATCGGCCAGCTTACGAAAAATGTTGTGCTTGCAACCATAATCGAATGCCACGATATGCCATGACCGGCTGGTTTTCACGTGCTGGCCAGTGGCAATATCATAGCTCCCCTGATCCCACGCTCCGGTCTTTTTGCGGCTGACGGCTCCGACCAGATCGCGCCCTTCCAGTCCAGCCCAGTCCCGTGCCATTTCCACCGCTTTTCCTTCATCCATGCCATCGGAGACGATAACACCGTTGGCTGCGCCACCGGTGCGCAGATGCCGTGTCAGCGCGCGCGTATCAATCCCTGCAATGCCGACCACCTGCTGCGACTTCAGCCATGCATCGAGCTCACCATCCGCACGATAACTGGATGTAATGCGTGTGGGCTGGCGTATGATCAGGCCGCGCACGGCAATGTGATCGGATTCCATATCATCACCATTGACGCCAACATTGCCGATATGGGGACAGGTAAAAGTAATAATTTGATCGGTATAGGACGGATCGCTGAGGATTTCCTGGTAACCGGTCATGGAAGTATTGAAGCAGACTTCACCAATGGTGTGCCCGATATGCCCGAAACTTTGGCCATGAAAAACGCGGCCGTCGGCCAGCGCCAGTATCGCGTTGTGATGTTCTGTCATGCTCACCTCACCGCTTCAGACGGATGCGGAGGGTACGAAAGCAGCGTGTGGATGTCGAGTAGAATCAGTCTAGAGCAGCTTTTCGGCGTAACGTGGTTTGCCGTTCACCAGCACTGCCTTGATTCCGGCGCGGCCGCAGGAATCTACGGCCAGCAGGATGGACACAGTTTCGCCTTCCCGGGGTTGCTCAAGCTCACGCCCCTTACCCTCCGGGACAAAGTAGTTTTCGATGCCGTAACGCACCTGGATATGTTTGATCTTCTCTGGCTTGCGCGTTTGTGGATTCCACAGCGTATCACTGATGTGTTCCACCTCGCCTCGTAGCACAACGCGACCTTGTGCCATTTCCTCCGGCCACTCCAAGTGAATCGCTTCAGGTTGCCAGAATGGCTCTCCCTTCTTCAGCACAACATAGACTCGATCATGCCGCTTGACTTCTGCGACCTTGGGGAAGTCCTCTGCACGCAGGGTTCCGGCCTTGTAGCCCAACCGAACATAATCGCCCCGGAAGAGCGAACGCGGGTCAATTGGCGTGGTTTCCAGTACGACTTCGGTGCCCATGTTGAGCGTCCACTGCTTGATCCCAATCATTGCGATAAGCACAGCCGTCTGGACAACAACGATGATGAGCAGCTTGGCGCGGATGCTCATGCGCTCTCTCCTCGCCCAATCTTTGACACCATCGCCCTGCGTCTACTTTCAAGGAAATACCCCCCGGCAAGCAGTAGCAATCCACCAACCATGAAAAACAGCGAACGGTTCATCAACGACCAGAAGGTATCGAAATAGCGCGCAAGAATCCCCAAGGCAAAAAAGATGAAGGCCAGATTCACCACGAATGCGTTGCCGGCATGCTGGCCGGCGTTCATCAGCCAGATCAGTCCGGCAAAGAAGGCCAGATTGAACAAAACCGCGATCACGCCGCCATAATCCGCCGATACAAAGAGATTCACCAGCATCAACAGAGCCAACCCGCCCATCAGATACCAGCCCCAGTCCATGAACCGAGCCCGTATCGCAGTGCCGAGCGTACGGCTTCGATGGTACCAAGCAAGTCTGGTCGTTACCGCAAATACCACCAACGTTGCTCCAATCCATCCGGTGCCAGCCACCCCTCTCTCGGAGAGGAAAAGGACGTTATCTGGAAAGGTGAGCGCAAAGAGACCTGACAAAGAGGCAAAGGCTCCATAGCGCTGAACCAGATCGGCAAAATCCCTGAATCGTTCGGAAGTAGTCATCAACATGCCAAGGATGAACAATCCGAGGTAGGCAAAGAAATAAATCTGCGCGAGAAAGACGAGATTACGGACATTTTCCTTATCAAGAAATACCTGCGATGAGACAGACCAGAAGGTGTCCCAGCTCCAGTATATAAGACTGATGAGGGCAAGGTGGGCGGCGGCTCGCCAATGCCAGCGATGCACAGCGGGCAGAAAGCAGGCCCACAAGGGGAGGAACCACCAGTGGGCCCCGTTGAGAAACCCGGATTCAAGACTGGTCCATACAATGGCCAGCGCGATCGCCGCCGCCATTGCCGGTTGGGATCGCATCAGATACGCAGCCATCAGTGCGCCGAGCGACCAAGTGAGCACCCCATTCGGATAATGGGCGTCAATGTGATATATCTGGGCGATGAGCATGATGTTGGCGCCAAACATGATGACGGCCAGCAACAGCACCGCCTGACCGATGCGGGGATAATGCTCATCGCTGAGAAGTCGGCCCGCCGCCACATAGGCCAACCACATGCCACCGAAGAGAACGGCCAGTTTGGTGAGCTTCGCCATCTCGCCCCAATTGGCAGCGAAGAACAGGACAACACCCGTACCAAGCAGCAACGCTCCAAGCATGGCAATGCCCTGTGCAGCGGAATGTCTGACGCCATGCGCAGCAGCATACTCAAGGATATTTTTGTCCTTACCTTCCACGATCCAACCACGTTCCACCCAGACAGACATATCCTCACGCAGCCGTTTGATGTAAGAAATTTGGCTCAATTATCCCCCCCTATGGAACGACAACCTCTATTCGCTGCTCTGTATCACACCTTCGGATGCAGCATATCTGCGGGATTCAGGAGTTCATCAAGCTCCTTTTCTGGCAACACACTCTTTTCCAGGCAGACCTGCCGCACGGTTTTACCTTCGGCGACCGCCTGCTTGGCGAGTTCAGCTGCCCGTTCATAACCGACCTTCGGCGCCAGTGCCGTCACCATGCTCATGCTCCATTCAATCTGCTGTTCACATTTCTCGCGATTGGCCTTAAGCCCTGCAATACACTTGTCGGCGAACATCCGGGACGCATTGGCCAGCAGGGTTTCGGATTCCAGCAGATTGCGCGTTATCAGCGGCAGCATGACATTCAGATCGAGCAGACCCGAAGCGCCACCAACAGCTATCGCGGCATCATTGCCAATGACTTGGGCCGAGACCTGCGCCATGGATTCAGCGATCACCGGATTGATCTTGCCCGGCATGATCGATGATCCGGGCTGCACGGCCGGCACGGTAATCTCGCCGATACCGCATCTTGGACCCATATTGAGGATACGCACATCATTGGCGATTTTTAGCAGGGAAACGGCAACCGTCTTTAACTGGCCAGAGAGCTCAACTGAGGCATCCTGCGCCGCCTGCGCCTCAAAATGATTTTCGGCTTCACGGAATTGAATGCCGTATATCTCAGACAGACCGGTTGCCATACGGCCGGGAAAATCCGGATGTGTGTTCAGGCCCGTACCAACCGCCGTACCTCCAAGCGCCAGCTCCGTCAAACGCGGCAGGCATGACTCAAGGCGCACGATGCCAAGCTCCACCTGCCGTGCCCAGCCGGAAATCTCCTGCCCGAGCGTGATCGGTGTGGCATCCATTAGATGCGTGCGGCCGATTTTGACCACATCCATCGTCTCCTCGGCTTTTGCTGCGAGGATGCCATGCAGATGCGTAAGTGCCGGCAGTAACTCATGAACGATCAGATCGGCCGCCGCGACATGAATGGCTGCCGGAATCACATCATTGGAGGACTGGCCCATATTGACATGATCGTTCGGGTGCACGGCAATTTTGTTATCCAGTTGCACACAGCGGTGCGCAATCACCTCATTGGTGTTCATGTTTGTGGATGTGCCCGAGCCTGTCTGGTAAATATCGAGCACGAACTGGCCGTCCCATTGCCCTTCGGCAACCTCAATCGCTGCCCTGGCGATCACATCGGCGGTGCCCGCATCGAGTTTTCCCAGCGCCTGATTGACTCCGGCCGCGACCTGCTTGATATGGCCCAGCGCCTTAATGAAAGGCCTCGGAAAACGAATGCCGGAAACCGGAAAATTCTCCACTGCACGGGCAGTGGAGGCGCCATACATGGCATCTCCGGGCACCTGCATTTCCCCCATGGAGTCATGTTCGGTCCTTGTCTTTGTCATACCTGCTCCCGTCTGACATAAAGCATCGTCATATCATCCTGCTGGGTTTCACCTTCGAACGTATCCAGTGTTTCCAAAAGGAGTCCGGGGAGTTCCTCCAACGGCTCACTGTGCTTCTCTTCGAGCCATTGCCGCAATCTGGCCTCCCCAAACATCTCCTTGTCAGTCTTGTCGCGCGCCTCGGTCACACCATCAGTATAGGCCAGTAATGTGTCGCCGGCCTGTAAATCCATACTCATCACCTCAAAACTGACATCCGGCGTCAGACCCATTGGTGGTGCAGTCGCTTCAAGCATATTAACACCATCCTTGCCCATTATCATCGGCGGCACATGCCCGGCATTAATCCAGATCAAGCGGTTTGTCCGTGGCTGCAGCTTACCCATGAAAAGTGTCACGAAGCGTCCACCGGTCATCGTCTCGTTCAGTGTATTGTTGATATAACTGGCGGCATCCTCGATCGGCACCTGCAGGTAGGCCAAACCACGCAGCATCGCCTGCAAATTGGCCACTGTCAGTGCTGCCGGGTAGCCCTTGCCGGCCACATCGGCCACTATCAGCCACAAACGTCCATCTTCCAACTCAATATGGTCGAAATAATCGCCGCCCACCGTTTCGCAACTACGCTGGAAGCCATGCATGGCATAACCGGAAATATTCGGCACATACTGGGGCAGTAATCCTTGCTGGATTTCGGAGGCAATCTCAAGCGCATCCTTCAGATTTTCCCGTTCACGCAGCCCGCTCAGCGCCGTATTCAGTCCTCTGGCCAGATTTCCCAGTTCATCATCCAGCAGAACCGGCACCTTGCCGTCAAACTGCCCTTGGGACAGATATCGCAGGCCCGTATTCAGTTCCCGGGTTACGCGCAGAAGGGTACGGCTGATAGTATAAACCAGATCAATACTCCCCAGAATGGCCATGATCAGCAGCACGATGGCCTGGAAAAGAATAAACTGCTCCTCGGCCTCACTGCCGCCCATGGCCAGAAAAACATACAGTACGAGGATGATCGACGGCAAAAGGCCGGTCACCGAAAATACCAGCCAGGGACGACGAACTGAACCGGTCAGCACCGCATGCCTTGCGGTATCATCCAGATCACCACTGAACAACCCGGATGAAGCCATCTGCATACGCAGGTTTGCTGCATAGGCAACGGTGTTGGCCACACCGACAGCCGGAGCAAGAATGCCGGCACCATAGTAAAAGCAGAAGGCCAGCGCTGCCCCCATGCGTAGAGTGAACGGGCGGTCCTCAACAAGGGCGATAACTACCACGAGCACCATCAGATAACTGGCGAAACTGAAGCCTGCCAGCAGGTACCCCTTCATTGCCCGCCATGGAAGTTCCGCGACCAAATGCTCGGCTATTTTCCGGTGTCTGAGCGGATTTTCCTGCAGATGACTGCCACAACGGGCAATTGGCCATTGCGCCCACACTGCCGCACTGCCAAACAGCAACAGGAACATAATCATATCAACCAGAGGGACAGGCCATGTCAGCCCCAGTACATGGCTGTTACCGCTCCAGCGCATCACCAACTGCGCCGAAATAAGTACGGCAAGCAGAGGCCACAGCACGGCAAGATACCGCCATAGCGAAGTATGGAAGAGCGAAACGGGGTTCATAAGCCGACTCTAGAAGCCTAATGCTCATGCGACAAACCAAAAAAGAAGGCTGCGCATCGCGCAGCCTGTATATGGCTCCCCGAGCAGGACTCGAACCTGCGACAGGGTGATTAACAGTCACCTGCTCTACCAACTGAGCTATCGGGGAATAGGGCGCGAACGGTACGAAGCCGTCCTGCAACTGTCAATATGAGGATGCCCATAGCCCATTTCCGGTATATATTTGATAACAAAATACCAGCCTGTACCTGTCTGCAGCATATGTCATGCACAGATGGAAACGAAAGGCTTGCCACAGGATTGGATATGCTGCCAATATACGTGATATTTGATACTTACGCGTATGATATGCTATATTGCATGAACATGGAGGGGTAATCTCATTGAATAACAGTGCTTTTTGGAAATCTGACTGGTTCCTTGGTCTCATGCTGACGCTGTTATTCACGGCCGCCTTTGCCACTGGCTTTGGCCCACTACAGACCCTTGAAAACAAAGCCTATGACATAGCCGTCGCTGCCAGCATCAAGCCCAGTGACGACCATGTTGTTATTCTCAGCATAGACGATGGTTCCATTGACCGCATCGGCCGCTGGCCGTGGTCGCGTTCAATCGTTGCCGAAATGATCACCAAGCTGTCCAAGGCCGGCGCTCGCATGATTGGCGTAAATATTTTCTATAGCGAGACAAAACCGAAGCCAAGGGGGGTGCAGGCCCAGTTGCAGCTGGCTGAACTCCTGAAACAGCAGGGAAAGCATCGGGAAGCAGCCAAAGTGCTGGCCGAAGCCAAAGCCATGGATGAAGACCGCGTTTTAACCGATGCCGTACGCCAATCGGGTAATACGATAATGCCGGTGTTTTTTGAACTGGGAATCCCTGCCGGGCACCCCGCCGGTGAACTGCCCGCATATGTCAGTCAGATGAGCATCAGACAAAATAGTGTTGCGGATGAGTCAACTGCGCCACTAAGCGCTACGAAGATTCGCTATCCTTTTCCGCAGTTAGGCAAAGCAGCTGCCGGTCTGGGGCATTTGAATATCGTCAAGGATGAAGATGGTGTAGTGCGCAATGTGCCGCTGGTGATTGATTACTACGGACAGCTTTTTCCATCCATGTCGCTGGCTATGGCTGCCGCAGACCTGCACCTCGGTATGGGCGATATTCGTGCCAACCTGGATAGCAACAGCATCGAACTTGGCGCTCTCGATATCGCCACCGGGTCGCAAATGCGGCTTTATCCCGCGTTTTATGGCGACAGTGAAGGCAAGGGTTTCAGCCAGTACTCATTTCATGATGTCTATTCCGGGCGAATCCCGGCAAAAGTATTCAAAAACAAAACCGTGTTGATTGGCGCCACGGCAACCGGCATCGGCGAAACATTTGTAACACCAGTCAACGCCCAGATGCATGGTATTGAATTTAATGCTCATGTCCTGCAGAGCCTTCTGGACGAAAACTTTTTTACCCGCCCGGTATGGGCCGGTATCGCTGAACTGGCCTTATTGTTAGGTATTGGTCTTTATCTGGCATTCGCGCTGCCTCGGTTGGGCGCAGGCATGGCCGCTGCCATTTCATTCATTCTTCTGGTTGCTTTGCTTGGCACAAATTTTACTATGCTTACCGGTTCCCTGATGTGGCTGCAGACCATGACCGCTGCCACCCTGTTGCTGATCGGCCATTTACTGTTAACCACCAAGCGTCATTTCGCTTCTGAAGAAGAACGGGAAAAAGTCTCCGCTGATTCTGCTGAGACCAATAAAATGCTGGGACTTTCGTTCCAGAGTCAGGGCATGCTTGATATGGCCTTTGACAAATTCCGTAAATGCCCGATGAATGATGATATCCTTGCCACGCTCTACAATCTGGCACTGGATTTTGAACGCAAACGCCAATTCAACAAGGCTACCGCAGTTTATGAGCACATGAGCGAGTACAAAACCGATTACAAGGATCTGCAGGCTCGCTTGGAACGCGTCAAAAATGCTGGCGAAACTATGATATTTGGCGCCAGCACCACGGGCGGCATGTCCAGTCTACTGGTTACAGGCGGCGCCAAACCTACCTTGGGACGGTATGAAATCGTCAAGGAACTCGGCAAGGGAGCCATGGGTACGGTATATCTGGGGCGTGATCCCAAAATCAACCGTCAGGTTGCCATCAAGACCATGGCTTTGTCACAGGAATTCGAGGCTGATGAACTGGAAGGAGTCAAGGAACGTTTCTTCCGGGAAGCGGAAACGGCTGGCCGCCTGAATCATCCGAATATCGTTACAATTTTCGATGCCGGTGAAGAACATGACCTTGCCTATATCGCCATGGAGTTCTTAAGTGGAACGGATCTTGCCCGTTACACCAAAGAAGGCAAGCTCTTTCCGGCGCAGGCAGTGCTAAAAATCGCCGGCAAAGTAGCCGAGGCGCTCAACTACGCCCATTCCATGGATGTCATACACCGGGATATCAAACCGGCTAATATCATGCTGATGGCAGACAAGACGGTTAAAGTGACGGACTTCGGAATCGCTCGTATCACTGCTTCAAGCAAGACCAAGACCGGTGTTGTGCTTGGCACACCTTCTTATATGTCACCGGAGCAGTTGTCGGGTAAGCATGTGGATGGGCGCTCGGACCTTTTTTCTCTGGGTGTTATGCTGTATGAAATGCTGACTGGCAAGCGCCCGTTCCGCGGCGACTCGATGGCAACTTTGATGTTCCAGATCGCCAACGAACCACATCCCGATATCCGCGAACACCGGTCTGATTTGCCCGAAAGCATCAGCAAAATGATTGACAAGGTGTTGGCAAAAGATGCCGAATCCCGCTATGCCTCCGGCAACGAAATGGTGCAGGCGATTATCCAGTGCCTGCGCGACCTGCCGGCCAAGGAAGGTAGCGTATGAGCGCTCTGGAAATGCACGCCGTCACCGATGTAGGTGTAAAACGCAACCACAACGAAGACTGTGTTGGAACCACGCCATCGCATGGTATCGCAGTACTGGCAGACGGCATGGGAGGCCATAATGCCGGCGAAGTGGCCAGCGCCATGGCTGTTGAATTTACCAGCCGCTTCCTCAAGGAACAATTGCCCAAAATACCCGAGGCTGAGGTGGATGACGAAACCGGCTTTACCCGCGAATCCATGCTGGCCAGGCAAGCTGTCGCCATGGCCAATGATGCGATTTTCGAAACAGCCCAGCAAAAACCGGAATGCGCTGGTATGGGGACAACCGTGGTGGCTGCAGTTTTTTATGCCGACAGGCTCACTGCCGCTAACGTCGGCGATTCACGGATGTACCGCTTGCGGGGGGATTTTCTGTCCCATGTTACCGAAGACCACTCCCTGATTCAGGAGCAGGTGCGGCGGGGCCTGTTGACAGCCGATGACGCCCGCAATTCTGCAATCAAGAATTTGGTGACACGTGCACTTGGCGTTGAACCTGGCGTCGAACCCGATATTGTTGAGGATATTGTGCAGGCAGGCGATATCTACCTGATGTGTTCGGACGGGCTAACCGATGTTGTTCCGGACGAAGCCATACGGTTAACGCTGACCCAGCATGAAAAGGATTTGCGCAAGGCTGCGTCACAACTGATTCAGCTTGCGAATGACGCCGGAGGACCGGACAATATTTCGGTCATTCTGATCCGGACGCCGAAAAAATTCCAACGCAAACGTGGTGTTCTGTCGCGTCTGCTTGGGAAAAAGTAATTTGGTGTGATGCCTGCTACGGAGGATAACAATGGCCAGCAAACTTATTCTGAAGTTTAGAGACTCGGTCATTTCCGAATGCCCGCTCGATCAGGAGGAAACCACGATCGGGCGCAAACCGGAGAATACCGTTCATATTGACAACCTTGCTGTCAGCGGGCGCCATGCGCGCGTACTGAAAATCGGTAGCAAGGCAATCATCGAAGATCTTGGCAGCACCAACGGCACTCTGGTTAACGACAAGCAGATCACCAAACATGTGCTGGAGCACGGCGACACCATCCTCATCGGCAAACATACCCTCACCTATGTCGATATTGAGGATTCCCCTGTTCAGACTGATGCGGAACCGGAGGGGGAAATGGACAAGACAATGGTGCTGACACCACAAGCGCGTGCAGCCATGTTACCCAAGACAGAAACACCTTCGGCAAAAGGCATGGTCATGCCACTGGCCGGCGTACAGGTCATTTCAGGACCGCTGAAAGGCCGTAGTTTCGATCTGTCGGCATCCCTTACCAGCATTGGTAAAGGTGATAGCTGCAAAATCAAGGTGAAGGGTTTTACCGTTGGCAAACAGGCCGCAGTCATTACCCGCCGACCGACTGGCTACCATATTGCTCACCTTGAAGGGATGGCCAAGCCCAAAGTAAATGGTGAAACGGTCGGTGATGAGCCACGCACGTTAAAAGATGGCGATGTTATCGAAATTGGCGATGCCAGAATGGAGTTCTTTATTAAGGAGCAGTAACCCTGTTTGGGGATTGTTCCATGCTCTGCTTCTCCTCTCCGCGTCTCCGAAGTACGTTATGAATGACCGGGCTAATTCATGTCCTGGCGTGAATACTAAACAGCCGGTCATACTCATCCAGCGCATAGCGGTCTGTCATGCCGGCAATATAGTCTGCCACCGCTCGCGCCTGTTCCAACTCTGAATTCTCCTTCTTCAGTTGTGCGCCAGGGGGAAGCATGGAAGGCGTTTCCATATAGGCGGAAAACAGTGCCTTGATCACTCGCTCAGCCTTCATAGCCATGCGCACAACCCGGTAATGTTTATACATATGTTCATACAAATAACGCTTCAGTTCGCCGTTCATATGCCGAACCTGGCGGGAAAACCCGACAAGCGGCTGTTCCGCCGTACGCACATCGTCCAGTGTCATCACTTCAGCTTCACAAATATGGCGGCCTGTCTCTTCAATCGCATCAAGGATCAGGAAATTGATCATGCTGCGTATCGTTTCAGGCACTCTGACCCTGTCCCGAGCATCAGGATACGCTTCAACCACAGCCGCATAATGCATGCGGAATAGCTCGGTATCCTGCAAGGATTCAACACTCAGCATGCCAGCACGAATACCGTCATCAATATCATGGTTATTGTAGGCAATTTCATCAGCCAGATTGCCAATCTGTGCTTCAAGCGTCGCCTGCTGATGCAGATGATATTGTGAAAGATCCTGGTTCTTGGGCAGATCATGTGGTGATGTATGTTTGACGATACCCTCGCGGGTCTCGTAACTGAGGTTCAGGCCCGGAAAAAGCGCATATCGCTGTTCCAGTTTTTCAACGATCCGCAGCGACTGTCGATTGTGCTCAAAGCCGCCATAGGACTGCATCACTTCATTGAGCGCATCCTGCCCCGAATGTCCAAAAGGCGTGTGCCCCAAGTCATGAGCCAATGCCACGGCTTCAGCAAGATCTTCATGCAGCCCCATGGCCCGGCAAATCGAGCGCGCGATCTGGGCGACTTCGATCGAATGGGTCAGGCGCGTACGATAATGATCACCTTCGTGATTAACAAAGACCTGCGTCTTGTATTCAAGTCTTCTGAACGCTGTGGAATGAATAATGCGATCCCGGTCACGTTGATAGGGATTGCGGGTCGGCGAATTGTCTTCCTTGTAAAGGCGTCCGCGGGATAAATCTGAGCGGCAGGCATATGAAGCAAGGCCTGCTTCATATGCATCGTCAGGCATGTGCATTTTCCATCATGGAAATGGCTTGTTCAGCCGCCGCCCTGGGATCAGCTGCATGCAAAATTGGGCGGCCTACTACGATATGATCTGCACCAGCCCTGATGGCCGTTGCCGGATCTGCGACACGCTTCTGATCCTGAATATCCTGATCTCCCCAGCGAATGCCAGGCGTCACCATGATAAAATCATTGCTACAGGCAGCCTTGATCGCAGCGACTTCATGGACACTGCATACCACCCCGTCCAAACCAGCCGCTTGCGCCATTTGCGCACGCTCAAGCGCCAGTTTCTGAGCTGTATCCATCGGCATGATATCGCTGGTTAGCACAGTCACCGCAATAAGCTGCATGCCCGGGAACACTTTTGCCGCCTCGGCTGCCGCTTCCAGCATCGCCGCACCGCCACCAGCATGCACATTGACCATATTGACGCCCAAATCGCCGGCGCTAGTAACTGCCTGAGCTACTGTATTAGGAATGTCATGAAACTTCAGATCAAGAAAAATACGGTGTGTCTCCTGCAACTGCTGTATCAGCTGTGGCCCCTCGGCAACAAACAGGCGTAAGCCCACCTTTAGCCATTCTACACTGTCCCCCAGTTGTTCCCGCATAGCCAAAGCTTCGTCCCGACCGTTCACGTCAAGCGCCACCATCAACCGCTGCCGCATTTATAATTCCCCATCTCTTTTCGGATGCATGCCACCCCATGTGTGGCACTGAGGACATTGCCAGCGCATCTCCACCACCTCCACACCGCACTGCTCACAGGCAAAGTTTTTCACCTTGCTGCGCCACTGTTCTGCATAACGGTCAAGGGAATCGTCATCGCTCCCAGCCGCTGCCGCCAGCCGTAGCGAAGCGCGCAGGTTTCCTGCGTTGAAGCCAAGCTCCTTTAACAGTGCGCCCGCCTCTTTCTTACCTTGCATATTCCGGACATCCTCCAGCCAAGCCAATGCCAGTTCTTCCGAGCGTTTCTCCTGCCAGCACTCAATCAGCATGGCCTTGCCCTGCGTGATGTAGAAGTCCATATGCTCAATCAGCATGGGAATCACCAGTGGGAAATGTTCCGGCGCCTTTTCCCATAATGTCCTCACCAGAACCCGTGCTTCCTCGGTCTGGCCCTGCATTAAATCCAGTGTAGCCAGTACGATATAGGCTGGTGCGCAGGCATCATCGAGCGCCAGCGCTTTGACCGCGTAATGCCTGGCTTCTTCAGCAACATCTTCATCCAGGTTCTTGCGCGCCATCTCGGCAAACAGATAAGCCCGATGTGAATTTGATGACTGGCCCCTGACCTGATCCAGCCTGGACAGCAGTTCTTCAGCAAGTAACCACTCACTGCTTTGTTCGCGTATGCGCAGGCAGGCTTCAAGTGCCTCGGCATGATCCGGCTGGATAGCAATCGCCTTTTCAAATTGCTTCAGCGCCCGGTCAAGCAGACCGCCGGCCTGGAAATCCCTGGCCAGTGCAAGATGCGCCTGCAAGTGAATGGATGAAGGAAGGTCTGGACGAGCCAGCAGATTCTGATGAATCCGTACCGCACGCCCGATTTCACCCCGGGAGCGAAACATTTCGCCCAGTGCCATGTACACATCTGCTGCTTCTGATCGCAGCCTTGCAACCTGCACCAACTCCTGCAGCGCCCGATCCGGCTCATCGGCCAGCAGGTAATTGATGCCACGCACAAGTGGCGTAATGCGGGCATCATCTTCACTCTGTTCGGGTAAAGTCTCGCGTTCCTGGCGAACCAGCAACGCCGCCAGTACGACAAGTAGCGCAACCGCCACTGCCAACAGCAGCGTATTCATACGTCGTCTTGGAGCGGGATATTGCGCAGGTTATCGACTTCCTGCAGCAGTCTCTTGTTCTCCTGCCTTAAATGATCAATTTCCTGCTTGTGCTTTCGGCGCGAAAAACTAAGCGCCAGCATCCCACCCAGAAAACCGATCAGAAAAGCGGCAAATACAGGTACATACAACGGTACTGGAGAACTGGAAATTCCTGAGAAGCTCAACTGAACAGGGGACATATTGGAAAGGGCAAACATGGTGGCAAAAGAAGTCAGCACCAGAACTACAAGTATGTTAATCCAGTTCATGCACACTCCTCTTTCCAATTTGGATGTGGGTCGTCAAATGGCAGGCTTACCAGCCCGGGTGAACTATGCGGAGCGATCAACCCGTTCCCGAAGCTCTTTTCCCGGTTTGAAATGGGGGACGACCTTGGCAGGGACTTCAACAGATGTGCCGGTTTTTGGATTGCGGCCGATGCGAGCATTCCTGCGTTTGGTCGTAAAGCTGCCAAAGCCACGCAGTTCGACACGATCTCCCTCGGCCAGGGCAACACTAATGGCGGAGAAAATGGTGTTTACAACAACTTCTGCTTCACGCCGGGTGATCTGTTCCTGTGTTTCAGCGATGATATCCACCAGTTCAGACTTTGTCATACACTTCTCCTCTCATACCCTCACCATGGAAGATTTCTGCAACCATCAAGTTAGCTTTTTGCTTTTTTTGGGCCCTGTTGTTTATCAAGAAGCTTGCGCTGCAACTCCAGAGCAAGCGCTGACGGCGTATCCTTCTGCTTCACCTGCTGTGCGTAGTTGCGCACAGCATCGCGTTCCTCATCATGCAACATCTTCTTGATTGATAGCTCAACCTGTCTACGTTTTTTGTTGACGTCAACAACCTTGGCATCAACTTCACTGCCAACTTTGATCTCTCCGTGGTCACGTGGCACTTCCCGCAACGGCAGCCATGCCCGAATACCATCTGTCAACTCGACAATGAAAGCACCCTTTGAAACCTCGACAACTTTCCCGGAGACGCTCCCACCGCGTTTTATGCCAGCCAGAAACAATTCAAACGGATCATCAGAAAGTTGTTTGATACCCAACGCAATACGCTGACGCTCGACATCAACGCCAAGCACAGCACACTCCACTTGCTGCCCCTTTTTATACTCCCCCAATGCTTCCGCACCAGCCTTGTCCCAAGACAGGTTTTCAATGTGCACCAGGCCATCCAGATCATCATCAACTGCAACAAAGAAGCCGAAATCCGTGAGGTTTTTCACTTTACCGCTCACTCGGGAACCGACTGGATGGTGGGATAACCATACATGCCATGGATTTTCCATTACCGCTTTCAGGCTCAGGCGAATACGGCGCGCCTCCGGCTCAACTTCCAGTACAGCCACATCCACCACATCGCCTTCAGCCAGAAGCTGTGTTGGCTTCACATCCTTACGTGTCCAGCTCATCTCGGAACGGTGAATCATGCCTTCAATACCCGGCTCGAGCTCTACCACCGCACCAAAATCAAGCAGTCGGCGCACCGTACCGGTCAGACGCATGCCTGGTTCGTATGTTTCGCTGGCCTTATCCCACGGATCGGCTTGCAGAACCTTCATGGACAACGAAACCTTCCCCTTTTCTTTATCCAGTTTGATGATTTCAGCCTTAACGCTTTGCCCGACGGAGAGCATCTCGGAAGGATGGTTCAGGCGCCGCCAGGCGATATCAGACACATGTAGCAGTGCATCAACGCCACCGAGATCGACAAAGGCGCCAAAGTTAGCCAGCCGCTTTACTTCACCGCTCACTCTGTCGCCTACCGATACACTGTTGAAAAATGCTTCACGCTGCTGTTGCTGCTCACTGGCCAGGGGCTGTTTACGAGATACAACAATATTCTCGGGTTTGCGTCTGGCCTCCAGTACAACTACCTGACACGCTTTGCCAATAATATTATCAGCTGGCATATGAGGGTCAGGATCGGCTTCTGACTTGGGCATAAAGGCATTCAGGCCGCCAAGGTCAACGCGGAAGCCACCTTTTACCTCAGCCGTGACTGTTGCTTCCAGCGTATTTCCGGTTTGGCTTGCCTCATCAACCGCATTCCATATATTACGACGGCAAGCCTCAAGGACCGACAGTTTGACGCCTGCGGCGCCGCCGACAGACTGCACCATGGCCTCAACCTCATCGCCGGCATCCGGCAAATCCAGATTGGCCTGGGCAAATTCACTGACCGGGATCGCTCCCTCAGCCTTGGCTCCAACGTCCACAATGACTGACTCTGTATCACGGCTTACCACCACTCCCCTGACGGTTTCACCTCGTTTGATGACTGCTTGTTCACGCAATGATGCCTCGAACATCTTTTTGAAGGATTCCGCGTCCTCATTGACACCGTTTGCAGAAGCTTCTGCGCCCGAAACGTTTTCCTGTTCTGTGTGATCGCTCATTATTGTTCCGTCCACCTGTAGATTATGTTCTGGTTTTAATGCGGCATTTACCATCGTTCCCAGGATCCCCGCCTGTAATACATCAGCCGGCATACTTGATCAGGCCGCGGCGCTCGAGCACCGCCAGCATGCGATCCAGCACTTCGTCCATACGCATGGTTGTGGAATCAATATGCATGGCATCCTGTGCCTTCTGGAGCGGGGAATGTGCACGCTCGGCGTCACGCTGATCCCTTGACTTCAAGTCTGCAACAATCCGTTCGAGGCTAACTTCGGGCTGCTCGCTGTGCAACTGCGCCCAGCGGCGGCGGCCGCGTTCACGTAGCGATGCAGTCAGATAAAACTTGGCTGCTGCATCCGGCAATACCACTGTACCGATGTCGCGTCCGTCCATAATACAGCCCTTTTCCGCCACTTGCCGCTGCACGCCAAGCAACTGCTTACGTATCGCCGGACATGCAGCTACCCTGGAAGCATGCGCGCCGACTTCTTCACTGCGAAGCCGCTGTGTCTGGTTTATACCATTATAAAAGATTCCCTCGGGACGCCATTCCATCTTCGGAAGCACGCCTGTTACAAGCTCAGCCAATGCTGACTCATCATCACTGTCTACACCTTTTTCGATAGCCATGTAGGCAATAAAACGATACAACAGACCCGTATCCAGCACGGGGAATCCAATCGCCTCAGCAAGCATTGCTGCAGCCGTGCCCTTGCCTGAACCGGATGGTCCGTCAATGGCAATTTTCAGGCCACGGATTGCCGCTATCCATTCAGCCATCATGTTTCCAGCAAACATTCATGCCAATCTGTCGGGCAAGCGGTACAAAATCCGGAAATGATGTTGTAATCGCCTGCGCATTCTCAATGATGATTTCCCCTTCGGCACGCTGGGCTGCCACAGCCATGGCCATGGCGATGCGGTGATCCCCATGCGCATCAATGACCGTACCGCCGGCAAGCTTGCTACCATGGATTACTACACCGTCCGCCCGCTCTTCAATCCTAGCACCACAGGCATGCAAGGCAGCCGCCATGACTGCAATACGGTCACTCTCCTTGACACGTAATTCTTCGGCCCCTGCCAGCACAAACTCGCCTTCCGCAAGCGCCGCTGCTGCAAACAGTACCGGGAACTCATCAATGGCATCCGGCACATCATCCGGATTGACCGTAATGCCCTGAAGCGCCCCATGCCGGATTCGCATATCTGCCACCGGCTCCTGGCCAACTGCTGTTTCTCTTTGCAGCGAGATCGATGCATGCATGTCATGCAGAATGCGCCGAAATCCGTCACGGCGCGGGTTGATACCCACTCCGTACAGCAGCACTTCCGAGCCTTCAATCAGACTTGCTGCCACTGCGAAAAATGCCGCCGAAGACGGATCCCCAGGAATGCGTATCGTTTCGGCCGGAGCAGTGAGCCTCCCCTGCGGTTTTAGCCGGATTGTACCATCATCCGGTGTATCCACCGGCTGACCGAACAATGGCAACATGCGCTCGGTATGATCGCGGGTTGGTTTGGGCTCGGACACGGTTGTTTCGCCCTCGGCAAAAAGTCCTGCCAGCAACACACACGATTTGACCTGTGCACTGGCTATTTCGGGAATATGATGGATGCCCGCAAGTTTCCCGCCGCGAATCTCCAGTGGCAACAAATTGCCGCCATCACTACCCTGAACGCTTGCACCCATACGACGCACCGGCTCAGCTACGCGCTGCATCGGCCGCCTGGAAAGCGATGTATCACCAGTCAATGTGCTACTAAATGGCTGACCTGCCAGCACTCCCGTCATCAAACGCACACAGGTGCCGGAATTGCCTGCATCCAGCGGGTGATCGGGCTGTTTGAGTCCATGGAGTCCCGCGCCGTGTACGCGCAGCCGCGTCTTTTCGTCATTCAGCCATTCAATACCAACGCCCATATCGGCAAACATCTGCGCCGTCGCCAGATTGTCTTCGCCCGGTAAAAAACCTTCGATTTCGGTAATGCCATCAGCCAAAGCGGCCAGCATGACGGCACGATGCGACATCGATTTGTCGCCCGGGACGGTCAGCGCACCCCGCAGTGGTCCATGCGCTGGGCCGGCGATCAGAGTGCCGCCGGCTTTCATTGAGATAATCTCACAGCGTTTCCCCGTGCGTTTTTAGCCATGCGTCGCGCGCCTGTTTAGCGGCAGCAAAAGCCTCAAGTAGCTTTTCACCATCTTCAGCAGCCAGTGCTGACTTCATATCGGTAAGCTCGGCTTGAAGCGCATCAATTTCTTTCACAAGTGCCGGACTATTTGAGATGACAATATCGCGCCACATTTCAGGCGATGACGAGGCGATGCGGGTAAAATCACGAAACCCTCCGGCTGCAAACTGGAATGGATCATGCCCCTCGTCAGCCTGTTTTCGCACAGCATTAACCAATGCAAAGGCAGCAAGGTGAGGCAGATGGCTTACCGCTGCCAAGAGATTATCGTGACTGGCTGCGTCCATCTCAATCACTTGGCTACCTGTTGCGGCCCATAATGCTTTTACTTCGTCAAAAGCTTTTGCACTTGTTGATGGCTCAGGTGTTAAAATGCAGGAGCGGTCTTCAAACAGCTCAACAAATGAAGCCTCAGCACCGGATTGCTCGGTTCCGGCAATGGGATGGGCAGGCACAAAACGAGATGGATCGGGAAGATGCTTCTGAGCCACGTCAATAGCATGCTGCTTTGTACTTCCAGCATCTGTAATCAATGTATCCTCAGGTAATGCGCTCGCCAATTCGGCAAATACGCGATCATATGCACCCATGGGCACGGCCACCAACACCGCGTCAGCATCATGCACTGCCTCAGATATATCGTGGGTCCAATGATCAATAATGCCCAGTTCACGGGCTCGATCGAGGTTTTCGCGACTGCGTCCCACACCGGTAATACGGTTCACAGCTCCGGCATGCCGTAGAGCACGCGCAAACGATCCGCCGATCAGACCGACGCCAATTACCACCAGATGTTCTATCAGGTGCTCATCCTTGCGAGACACGATTTACTCCTGGAGCGAATTCATTATGGTTTCCAAAACCTTAAGAAGCCGCTCATTCTCCTGCCTTGTGCCAACAGAGATGCGTAAATAATCCAGCATCCCGTAAGGACCAAGCGGGCGCGGGATAATGCCCTGATCTTCCAGTTTCTGCAAAATCAACCCGGCTTTAGCGTGGCGCAACAGCACAAAATTTCCGAAGCTATGTCCCCCCAGAACAGCCATTTCCTGCAGGGCGACCTCAAGCCGCTTGCGCTCTGATTTGCATGTCTCCGCCTTTTCTATCACCCATGCTTCATCTTCAAGGGCTGCCATGGCAGCCGACTGGGCCAGAAAATTTACATTAAATGGCTCACGGAAACGGTCGGCCAGCCCGACAATACCGGCATCGGCGATCGCATAGCCTGCCCGGCAACCCGCAAGCCCATAGGCCTTGGAGAATGTGCGTGTAATCACGAGCCCCGGATGTGATAATTGGCATACGGAATCACCCAATTGGTCGGTAACGTATTCGTAATAGGCTTCATCGATAATGGCAATGATATGCCGTGGCAAGCGGTCGAGAAAGGCCTGCAGTTTTTCAGGTGTATGCAGCGTCCCTGTTGGATTGTTTGGATTGGCTATGCACACCATCTTGGTCGTCCCGCTCACCTTAGCAGCCATGGCATCCAGATCATGGCTCAATCCGTCCGACTCCGGCACAGCAACACCTGCTGCTCCCGAGCCCTGCGCTGCCAGCGCATACACAATAAATGCACGCGCACTGTAAACCACTTCGTCACCTGGACCGGCAAAGGTGCGAATCAGCAATTCCAGTACTTCATTGGAACCGTTACCAAGCAGGATATTTTCAGGCTTAATGCCATGCTTCCCAGCCAATGCCTGCTTCAGTTCGGTACAATCACCATCCGGATAACGGTGCGCCTCGCCAGCAGCTTTCTGAATGGCTGCCAGCGCCTTTGGTGGTGGACCATATGGATTTTCGTTGGATGCCAGCTTGATCGCCTCGGTCATGCCCTTTTCGCGCAGCAATTGTTCAACAGGCTTGCCTGGCACATAGGGATGCAGGCCCGAGGCCTGCGGCACCGCACGGTCCGACCATTTCACCCGTGCCATGACTGCTTACAAAGGCTTGGATACGGGATAGGAGCCGAGCACCTTGACATACCCACCTGGCATGGCGAGCACCTCATCCAGCGCAGCTTGTACATTCGCCTCGGTCCTGTGCCCTTCCAAATCAACAAAAAAGACATATTCCCAGATCTTCTTTTTGGAGGGCCGGGAGGCGATGCGCGACAGGCCGATACCACGATCTGAGAACGGTCCGAGCAAAGCATGCAATGCACCCGGCTCATCCTTGATGGACAGGATCAAGGCCGTTTTGTCCTCGCCGGAAGGCGGAGAATCATGAGCGCCAATCACCAGAAAGCGGGTGGTATTATCGGGATAATCCTCAACATGTTCCCGCAGCACAGGCAGGTTCCAGCACTCCGCCACAGCCAGTGATCCGATGGCAGCCATACGGCGCCAGTTCCAGTCTGCATCAGATATATCACCATTTTTAACCTGCCCGATCATTTCCGCTGCACGCGCCGTCGAAGCCACTTCCACCATCTGCACGCCAGGCATATTCGATTGCAGCCATTTGCGGCACTGCCCCAGTGCCTGCGGATGTGACAACACCACCTCAATATCACCAAGCTGCGTGGCATGTGACAACAGACAATGATGAATGCCCAGCAATATTTCAGCGCATATGGATACATCCCGATCCACAAACAGATCGAGCGTATGCGTCACAGCGCCCTCAAAGGCATTCTCCACCGGAACAACGCCATAAGCAGCCCGGCCGGATTCCACCTCATCAAAAACATCCCCCAGATTTTTGCAGGCGTGATAATTGGCGGCAGAACCGAACTGGCGGGTCGCTGCCATATATGTGAACGTGCCTTCCGGCCCCAGATAAGTAATCGTGACCGGATGTTCCAGCGCCAGACAGGCGCCGATAATTTCCCGGAAAATGCCATGCAGGGCAGCATCAGGAACCGAACCATCTTTTTTAGCCAGCAGGCGCCGGATGATTTCAGCCTCACGGCTTGGCACATAATACGGCCCATGGCCCTGATTCTCTTTATGCGCACCGACCTGGGCAGCCAGTCCGGCCCGCTTCTGAATCAGCGCCAGCAACTCATCATCCACCGCATCAATCGCGGCGCGCAGCTCATCCAGTTTTTTCTGGTTATCCGCTTTGCTCATGGGGGCTCAGCCTAGCAGCAGCATGGCACACATGCATCTGTAGAAGCGGACACATGGGGAAGGTCACACAGGCGCAAAAAGAACCTGCTATTGCACCCTCAGAATTGATATAGCCAGTAATATTGCTCAACTATTGTTTTGATTAGGAAAGCTCGGATCCTTCAAAGCCTACCAAGGGGATAAATCTAATG
>JBHHXG010000012.1:0-31631 GCA_046756985.1 Mariprofundaceae bacterium
GCGCATCGCGCGGCCCTTTTTTTATGCCTCATAGTGGTCAGTAGCGCTGGCTACCCAAACCAGACATTGTGCATTTGAGTATTTTCATCTTCAATCGAGGGTGTATAAAGGAAAGTAATAAATAGAAAGCCAAGTACACTATTACCAAGTTCGGCAGCTTGTAACTTGGAGGCAGGAATAATGAAGTTGGTTATCTTCGGATCAACGGGCAGCATAGGTCGAGAGCTTCTCAAGCAAGCTCTTGAAGAGGGACACACCGTCACCGCATTCACGCGCGATGCCGCGAAGGTTGATGTCAAGCACAACCACCTGAAGGTCATACAAGGCGATGCAATGGATCCCCTGTCGGTTGAGAGAGCGGTACAAGGCCAAGACGCGGTGCTGTGCTCAATCGGGGCGGGCCGGAAAGGCACGGTCCGGTCAGAGGGAACACGAAATATCATCAGTGCGATGGAGAAAGCGGACGTCCGACGTTTTATATGCCAATCATCTCTTGGAGTCGGAGATAGTCGAGGCAATCTGAACTTCTTCTGGAAACACATCATGTTTGGACTTCTTCTGCGTCCGGCGTACGCAGACCATGTCATTCAGGAGAACTACGTCAGGAAAAGTCACCTAGACTGGACAATCGTCCGTCCGGCAGCCTTCACTGACGGAGGGCGTACTGGCCAATATCGGCATGGTTTTCCCAGCACTGATAAGACGACAAAACTGAAAATTTCGCGCGCCGATGTTGCGGACTTTATGTTGAAACAGTTGGACGACGACATGTATTTCCACAAGACGCCTGGGTTATCGTACTAAATGAGGAATTGCAGCTTGCTATGGCGCTATCCAGCGAGGTGGTCCAGCGGACGCGCTGCGAGCGCCGCTGAGCTTGAGCGTTATGGCTTGGTAAAGGAGGAAATGTGAAGATAAATAAGATCGATCATGTTGGCATTAGAGTGATGAAGTTTGATATATCTATAAGTTTTTACGAGAAGCTAGGGTTCTCCGTTACGAGAGAAGACTATGAGGAACACGTTGTAGTAGTAAAGCATCCTAGTGGTATTGAGATTAATCTTCTGGATAGCGCAAATAATGATCACGAAAAACAAAACGTACTTATGGATACAAAAGAAAAGTATCCCGGGTACACCCATTACGCTATTCAAGTCGATTCAGCTGAAGACGCAAATAAATATTTTGAGTCAATTGGTTTAGCCGTCACAGAAGGACCAGTAACTTTTGGTGATGGTAAAACATCCGTATTCGTACGCGATCCAGACCTTAATGTTATCGAATTTACTCAAATTCCTAAGGCATAATAAGCGCACTTGAGAGGGGGGTAGACCGATGTTTGTTGGACACTACGCAGCAAGTCTTGCTCTGAAGAATGTCGAAAAGAAGGCATCACTCGGATTGCTATTCCTAGCGGTCCAATTCGTCGACATTCTTTTCTTTCCGTTCGTACTTCTGGGGATAGAACGGATTAATGTCGTTGAGAATTTCACTCAATCCACTCACTTTGAGCTTGAATATATGCCCTACACGCACAGCATGCTTGCATCTTTCTTGTGGGCTGGGTTCATCTATGCCGTCTACCGGATCGTTCCTCTGAGGAACAAGCCCGTCGCGCTGGTGATGGGAATTGCGGTTCTGTCGCATTGGTTCCTTGACTTGATCGTGCACACCCCGGATTTGCCGCTTTGGAGCGACGCATCCCCGAAACTGGGGCTTGGTCTATGGAACAACGCGATCGCAACATATGCATTCGAAGCGGTGCTCCTAGTCACGGGGCTCTGGCTCTACTTGCGCTCGACAACAGCGACTTCGTTCATCGGAAAATACGGCATGGGAGTCTTCGTCGTAATTCTGCTTTTGATCAATGCCGTCAATATATTTGGACCTCCCTTTGGAGACAGCAAAGAATCCTTGGCGATATCAGCGCTTGCGATGTACTTTTTATTTGCAGGCGTGGCCCATTGGCTTGATGGAAAGCGTTTCTGATCGAGCTAATCAGTCGCTCTAGCCGACGATGCCCTGCGGGCTGCGTGAGTTTCGACGTTAGCTAAGTACTTACTGGTGAACGTCCGCTTTTGGGTGTCGGCTCAAGAGGTCGTTCGACAATACGATTTAGAAAGAGCTTTTTAATCACCAGGTGATCTGGAAGGTATCGGGACAGGATTCCAGGCTAATTTCCTGAGCATGCATTGTATCCACGCGCGCCATGTCCGGGCCATGGGCTAGCCAAGCCTGCATGGCATTTATTTGTGTATCGGTGCCGCAGATCAGCGCCTCGACGGCGCCGTCCGCACAATTCTTCACCCAGCCGGTCACACCAAGTTTGTGGGCTTCATGTTTGGTGTAATGACGGAAGCAGACACCCTGCACCCTGCCTGTGACCCGGCAAAGCAGTGCCTTGATGGGATCGCTCACACATCCTCCGGGGTCAGGATCGTGTCCTGCGGTGTGTCAGATGTCTCCGGATAATCGGTTGAATAATGCAGACCGCGGGACTCCTTGCGCTGTTGCGCCGAGCGGATG
The DNA here is from genome assembly GCA_046756985.1 of Mariprofundaceae bacterium. Taxonomy (GTDB): domain Bacteria; phylum Pseudomonadota; class Zetaproteobacteria; order Mariprofundales; family Mariprofundaceae; genus JBHHXG01. The sequence goes on from JBHHXG010000012.1 coordinate 2,527, forward strand.
ATTAGCTCTGCGACCAGTGCCAGATTGCGCAGTTCGATCAGGTCGCGGCTGATCGGGTGCTGCCAGTAATAGCTGGCGATTTCATGGCGAATGACACCCAGTCTTCGTCTTGCCCTTCTCAGCCGTTCATTGGAACGCACTATGCCGACGTAATTGGACATCGTGGCGCGGATTTCATCCCAGTTCTGCTTGATCTGGACGCGCTCGATCTCCGGCTCTACGCCGCTGGCATCCCATAAAGGAAGCGATGATGCAGCTTCTGCGTCCGCGTCATTGATGATGGATTCGGCGCAATTCTCGGCCATGACCAGACATTCAAGCAGCGAATTGCTGGCCAGCCGGTTGGCGCCATGCAGGCCCGTGCAGGCGGATTCGCCAATCACGTACAGACGTTCGATTGCCGTGCATCCTGCCACATCGGTTTGCACGCCGCCGCACATGTAATGAGCGGCCGGTACGATGGGGATCGGCTCGGTACGCATATCAATGCCAAGCTCTTTCAGCCGCCGGTCAATATTCGGAAAATGCGCCGCAATTTTCTCGGCACCAAGCGCTGTCGCGTCCAGAAACATATTATCACGGCCGCTTTTCTTGATTTCATGGTCAATGGCGCGGGCGACAACATCTCTTGGCGCCAGTTCGCCGCGCTCGTCGTAATCAAAGACAAAGCGGCGTCCCTGATGATCTACGATATGCGCGCCTTCGCCACGCAGAGCCTCGGTGAGCAGCAGTGTGGGTTCAAGCGGGTGATACAGGCATGTCGGGTGGAACTGCATGAACTCCAGATTCATGACCGGACAACCGGCGCGCCAGGCCATGGCGATGCCGTCGCCGGTAGCGGCATGCGGATTGGAGGTGTACATATAGACCTTGCCGGCACCGCCGGTGGCCAGGATGATATGTCTGGCGGCAACAGTGATGACTTCTCCGTCAGATGTCAGGATGTAGGCGCCAAAACACGACCGTTTGGTGTGCTGGTATCCCAATCTGCGGGACGTAATAAGCTCAACAACCATATGTTGCCGCAGGCAGGTAATATTCGGGTGATTGCGCACATGCGCCAGCAGTGCCTCGCCGATGGCGCGGCCGGTCGCATCCTTGGCGTGGGCGACACGGCGTTTGCTATGGCCGCCTTCGCGCGTCAGATGCAGTTCACCGGCCTCTTGATCAAAATCCGTACCTAGCGCTTCCAGTTGGCGGATGATGTCTCCGCCCCGGGAGACAATCGCGCGAACGGCATCCTCATGGCAGAGACCGGCGCCGGCATCGAGCGTATCCTGAATATGAGAGGCATGGGAATCCATCTTGCCGGCGACGCCGGCAATGCCGCCCTGCGCCTGATAGGTGTTGGAATCGGTAAAGTCTGCCTTGTTAACAATGATGATTTTGCCATGATCGGCAAGACGCTTGGCCGCCAGCAGGCCTGCGGCGCCACTGCCGATAATCAGCGTATCCGTATGGATCAGGGAATCAGATTTCACGATGCCAAATACCTGCTTACAGTACGTTTTTGCTTCAGGTAGCATAAGTGGGTCTTGATATGGCATCAAGCGGGTCGTTGTGCGTAAGATCGCTCGGTATGCAACGACGATACGCCAAAGCAAATGAGGTGGTCATGGAGCAGGTTGTCACGGTTGTTTCAGTGCATGATGATGAGGCTCTGGTGCGGGGAAGGCGCGCCAGCGCCTGTGGCACCTGTGCCGGCAAAGCATCATGCGGCACGCTGGGTTCGTGGATTGAACGCTTTGCTGAAATGCGCGTAAAAAATACGGTGAGGGCATCAGCTGGTGATACAGTGGTTGTTGATGTTCCGGATGGTTTGTTGCTGCGCATGGCCTTCCGCCTTTATGGGTTGCCTATGTTGGCGTTTCTTATTGCCGGTCTTATGATGCGGAGCCTGGCACTGGCATTGGGTTGGAGCGCTGCTGAAGCCATTGCGGCAGCAGGCGGTTTGTTAGGCGTTGTGGCGGCTTATGCGTGGATATATTTCCACCACAGGGCACAATCTGCGTGCGCCCTGGAGGCAAAAATCGTGCGCATCAAAGAGCGCGCCGTAGCCATTCCGGTTCAGGCAGTCTGAATTATCCGATAGAGAGTTTTTTCATGTTGCATTCATCTGCAGTATTTAAGAATTGCCTGCGATATTTATATGTTAAGGAGTCTGGATTGAAATACGCCAAATCAATTGTACTTGGTTTTCTCTTTGTGTTCTTTATTTCTTCAGCAGCCATGGCAATGCCGGCCAGCTTTGCCGATCTGGCGGCCAATCAGCAGAATTCGGTGGTTAATATCAGTACAACCAAGCTTATGCAGACCAGACAGGGGCTTCCACCGGGCTTCGGTTTCCCCCCCGGATCTCCATTTGATGAGTTTTTCAAGGACTTTTACCGTAATACGCCGCCACAGGAACGGCATGCACTTGGTACGGGATTCATTATCTCAACGGATGGCTATATTGTAACCAATAATCATGTGGTTGATGGTGCAGACGAAGTGATCGTCAAGCTTCGCGACGGCACAGAGCACGAGGCCAAAATCGTCGGTACGGATCCCAAGCTCGATCTGGCTTTGCTGAAAATCAAGGGCAAGAACCTCAAAGCTGTAAAAATGGGAGATTCCGACAAATTACGGGTCGGAGACTGGGTGGTTGCAATCGGCAATCCTTTCGGCCTCGAACAGACCGTGACGGCGGGGATTGTTTCCGCCAAAGGTCGTGTGATCGGGGCCGGTCCATATGACAATTTCATCCAGACCGATGCAGCGATTAACCCCGGCAATTCAGGGGGGCCGCTGTTCAATGCCCACGGTGAAGTGGTCGGAATCAATACTGCAATCTTTTCCCGTAGCGGCGGCAACAACGGCATCGGCTTCGCGATACCCGTCAACCTGGCCAAGTCTATTATCGATGAACTAAAAGAAACCGGCCATGTGCGGCGCGCCCGTCTTGGGGTGTATATCGCTGATATCGACAAGGAAACTATGCAGGCGCTGAAGCTGAAGAACAGACATGGCGCACTGGTGCCGCAGGTGGAAGCTGGTTCTGCAGCAGACAAGGCCGGCATTCGGGCTGGCGATGTTATTATCGCCATTGACGGCGAGGCCATCAAGCATGCACATGACCTGCCGATCAAGGTCGCCAGGCACACGCCTGGAGACAAGGTCAGGCTCAAAATTATTCGCGACGGTAAGCCGAAGGTGATTGCTGTCGTTGTCGAAGAAATGCCGGAAGATGTCGCTCGCGGACCTCAGGGGCCAAAGAAATCTGACAAGGTGCAGCTTGGCCTGCTGCTGGAAGAGCTGACGCCCGAACTGACCGACAGGTTACGCATCAGGGTAAAATCCGGCGTTGTAGTCAAGCAGGTACAGCGCGGTTCCCCTGCTGCACGCGCCGGAATTGAGCGCGGTGATCTGATCTATCGTGTCAACGGAAAGCCGGTAAACAGCCTGAAAGATTTCAACAAGGTGGCGAAAACGTTCAGACGGGGTGATGTGCTACGTGTCATGCTTGACCGGCAGGGCGATCAGGTATTTGCCCTGGTGAAACTCCCCAAGCGTCAGAAGGGCGAATGAGCTTAAAACTTCCGCATGTGCAAATCATGAGCCGCAGCCAGTGCTGCCTTTGCGATGACGCCAAGGCAGTGGTTTCAAAGCTGGCAGAACAGCAGGGCACGTACACATGGGAAGAGGTGAATATCGATGGCGATACCGATCTGATGCGGCGCTATGGCATGGATGTGCCAGTGCTGCTGATTGACGGGGTTGTCAGTTTCAAGCACCGGGTGACTGTTTCGGGACTAACTCGGGCCTTGCATGAGGCGCATGTACAGAGACAGTCCAGTGCCGCCTCCGTGGGGGATATGGCATGACCAAACGTTGGCTGACGATGCTGGGTATTCTGGCTGCGATCGCTGCCGTGGTATGGATCTCGCTGCCCGAATCGCCGGCGAATATCGGCAAGGGCAATCAGGCGGTTGATTTTGCATTGCCGGATTTGAGCGGCAAAACACATCAGCTACCGACGACAGGCGAAATGGTCCTGTTAAATTTCTGGGCGACCTGGTGCCCGCCATGCCGTAAGGAAATGCCATCCATGGTTAAGCTGCATAACAGGCTGGCTGAGCGCGGGTTAAAAGTTGTGGCTATTTCCGTAGACAGGAACCGAAATGATCTTGAAGGTTTTGTGCGTGAATACAATCTGCCATTTCAGGTGCTGCACGATGCCGATGGCAGCGTTTCACGGCAATATGGCGTTTTCCGCTATCCCGAGACCTTTCTCATTGACCGCCAGGGGAAGGTGCGCTATCACCTGATTGGTGCGGTGGACTGGCTGTCTGCGTCAGTGCTGCAGAAGATTGAGGGGATGCTGAATGAGCCACGGAGCGCGGAGCAATCCGGATAAGCAAACAGGCAATGATGCGCTGATTAAGCGTATCGAAGCGCTTCGAGCGGAACTAAAAGAACATAATTACCGTTATTATGTGCTGGATGCGCCTGTCATCAGCGATGCGGCATACGACAGGCTGCTGCGTGAACTGCAAGAGCTGGAAAAAGAGCTGGGCGCTCCTGTTCCTGCCGATTCGCCAACTCAACTTGTCGGAGCACCACCCAGCCAGACCTTTGAGCCTTTCACACACGGGCTGCCGCTGCTTTCCCTTGCCAATGCCTTTGATGCCGATGAAGTGCGCGAATTTGATCGGCGTGTGCGCGAAGCTGTGGATACAAAGTATATTCAATATGTGGCTGAGCCCAAGATTGATGGCCTGGCTGTCAATCTTCGTTATGAAAAGGGGACACTGACAACGGCAGCAACACGAGGCGATGGGCAAACCGGTGAGAACGTTACCGATAATATCCGCACCATTAAGGATATTCCCTGGCACTTACAGACTGTTGCAGACGTGAAACTTCCTGACGTGCTGGAAGTGCGCGGTGAGGTCTACATGCCCAGAAAGGCATTTGCCGCCCTGAATGATCAGCAGCGGGCAAACGGTGACAAGATGTTTGCCAACCCACGTAATGCCGCAGCCGGGTCGCTGCGTCAGCTTGACCCTAAAGTTACCGCCAAACGTGGTCTGCGGTTTTTTGCCTATGCTTTCGGTCTGGGGGGAGACTCGTTGGCCCGGACCCAGTCAGGTGTGCTGGGTTTGCTACAAAACGCAGGCTTTCCTGTTCAGCAGCATGCTCTGCTTCCCGGTGTGGAAGAATTATTGAACCATTTTCAGGAGTGGCTTGAGCGTCGGCCGGTGCTGGATTACGAAATAGATGGTCTGGTTTACAAGGTCGATGCCATTGTATTGCAGCAGCAGCTTGGCGCCGTGGCCCGCTCACCGCGCTGGGCAGTGGCGCACAAGTTTCCCGCCGAGGAAGCGCAAACAACTATAGAGCGCATTATCTGGCAGGTGGGAAGGACTGGAGTGATTACGCCGGTGGCGGAGATGACGCCGGTTCAGGTTGGTGGTGTTATGGTCTCACGGGCCACGCTGCATAATACCAATGAACTCGCACGCAAGGATATACGCGAGGGAGATGCCGTCATTGTTCGCCGCGCCGGTGATGTGATCCCGGAAATCGTGAAAGTTACCATGCCCGCAGGCAGCCAACGTACCGGTAAGCCTGATGTGCCGACGCTCTGTCCGGAATGTAGTGCTGCGGTGGTTAAGCCGGAGGGAGAGGCGGCAATTCGCTGCAGCGGTGGCTTGTCATGTCCCGCACAACTTAAGGAGCGTCTGCGGCATTTTGTCTCGCGTCCGGCCATGGATATTGAAGGATTGGGTGAGAAGCTGATTGCAATGCTGGCCAATGAGCCTGTGGACTCACCGTTAAAGCTCAACTCGGTCGCTGACATCTACCGAATTGATTTTGATGCGCTGGCAGGGCGTGAGGGTTTCGGGGAAAAGAAAATCGGGAACATTAAAAAAGCGATTGAGGCAAGCAAGGCCCAGTCTTTGCCAAGATTCCTGTTTGCACTGGGCATACGCCATGTTGGTGAAGTGACTGCCAATGCATTAAGCCAGCATTTTCGCTCGATGGAAGCAATTCGGGATGCAGACATGGAGGCGCTGCAAAGTGTGCCGGATGTAGGGCCTGAGGTGGCTGCAAGTATCAGGAGTTTTTTCGCTGAGACGCACAACAGGGATGTGTTGCGTCTTTTACAGGCAGCCGGTGTGCATCCGCAGGAAGTAGAATCAGCAGCGGAGAACCATCCGCTATCCGGTAAAACAGTCGTGCTTACCGGAACGCTGGGGCAGATCACACGCCATCAGGCAGAGGAACACTTACGGAAGCTTGGAGCCAGACCCGCTGGTTCTGTTTCGAAAAAAACCGACTATGTTATTGCCGGCACCCACGCAGGATCCAAGCTCACAAAAGCCCGAGAACTGGGAGTACGCATTGTTGACGAGGCTCAGCTACTGGACTGGTTAAACGAGAAATAACACCAGCACCTTTATTTCTGGGCCATCGCGACCCGGGCATGGACCAATATTGTGAACCCTGCAGGCAAATCAGGAGGTTTGCTCTTTAATCCTCGTCTGGAACGAAGAACGTCGCAGTTTTGCCAGCGCCTTCAAGTGTCTTTCCGACTGCCTTGCCCGTGCCTACGACAGCACCCTTGGTAACGCCCACGACTGGATTGGTGTGTTCGGACTCCGCCGCCATTTCCTTGGGGGCCTCCGTCCAGCCGGTGGCAGTTTCCCCGACACCTTCGGCCAGTTTATCACCGGCGTTACCCGCCAGAGCCAAGGCAGGGATAGCCAGTACAAGCGTGGCAATAGCCAATAAGTAGCGTATTTTCATCTCTGCACCTCCTTTAATACAATGGGCTGTCCATTACATAGCAGATGATGATTGTGTCTGCAATACTTGCCCTTTGCGATGCGGTTGATGTCTACTGGGAATGAGATATTTATGGTTTGAGGCGAGTGGCGTGTCAGTCGGCACAATGTTCCTCCAGATGGTCAAAACTAAACAAATCATCCAGCATAATGCCGACCTGAACAGCGGAATCTGTATCGGTCTGCTGCAACCAGACGACTGTGGCTTTACCAAGTGCGATCTGGCCCTTATCCGGAACGGTGATGTTCAGAGACAGGCGCTGACCGATCTCGCAACATGGCTGATGCTGACAGACAAGGCTGAGTCCACCACCTGAAATATCTCTTAATTTGGCCTCTACGGCAAACGGTTGCCCCGTCTCATCGTAGGCGCCGATTTTCAGTGGCAGTTCCGTTGTGCGGCGTTCGTGTTCTCTGCGTTCGTCTGTTTGCATGTTTCTCTTCGCTCCGTACGCTTATTCTAGACGCTTTATCTGATTGTGCAGCTGTTGAGTGTTCATTCGGTGCTGTTGCCGGGGATTGACGTTTATATTCTGGGGCTTTATGTTGCGCGCCTTCCGATGGGGGATCGTCTAACGGCAGGACAGCGGACTCTGACTCCGTCAATCAAGGTTCGAATCCTTGTCCCCCAGCCAGTTCCACTGCCGTTCAATCGCGATTTTGCGACACAGGGCAATCTAAATTTATTTTCATGTGATGTTCATCATGCTGTCATGGGGTTGACGCTATATTTCTTCTTGTCTGGTGCCACTCCCTCCTCCCCTCCCTAGTGTTTTGCATCAGACATTGAGGCCCCGGCTTATGCCGGGGCTTTCTTTTTTGCTGCGGGCGTCTGATTTTATTTCAACCGAATTTCGCCGGCGACAGGCAGATGATCGGAGCAAAGCATCGGCAGCGACTGTACTGATTGCAAAATCAAGTCGCCTGAAACCAGGATATGGTCCAGCCTTCTCCGTGGCTGCCAGCTCGGGAACGTCCGTGGGATCTCTCCATCATAGCTGCGCAGACGTGTGTGGTTCAGCAGGTGCTCCATTTCACGCGATCCTGGTGCGCAGTTAAAATCACCCATAACAATGGTCGAACGATGCTGATTGATCAGACTGGACAGATAGCGTATCTGGCGCACGCGGCTGCTTTTGCGCAGGGAGAGATGCGTGGCGATAACCACGATGGTTTGTCCCTTGATCTGAAAGCCTACTTCCAGTGCCGCGCGTCCGTGCCGGGATGCAGGCAGTCGGTGCTCACAGACATGCGTCCATGGCAGTTTGGCCAGCAGGCCCAGTGTCATGCAGGCAAGCGGGCCAATTTCTCTTGTGGTCAGGGAATGACTGTAGTCAAAGCCCGCCCGCATGGCGATATATTCCTGCTGGTGGATAAAATGGGAGCGGAATGAACCGGCGTCGGCTTCCTGCAGGGCCACGATATCAAATGGTGCCAGTGCTGCTGAAATGCTGTCGAGGTTGGCGTGGACATGGCTGTGTGGAAGTAGATAGCGCATGCTGTGCGTCAGCATATGCGATGGTCTGCGGCTGCCTATCCCCGCCTGCATATTGAAAGTAGCAACCCGTAAGAGGGTTTGATTGTTCTCCTGGTTCAGCTGTCTTCTCTCGGAAGTTTCTGTGCATCTTCCAGCTCGACTTTTTCGATCTTCTCAAACTGGCTGCTGATTTTCTTCGCCGACTTATGGATTTGCTCGGTGTCTTCATGTGCCTGGCGGATGTGTGTCGCAAGCTTGTCAAAGCGGACGCCGAAGCGCCCAAAGTCTTCGGACAGCTTGCGCAAATGTTCCTGGATAATATGTACCTGCTTGCGCGTTTCCGCATCTTTCAGGGCGGCGGCAACCGTGGTCAGAATGGCCATCATCGTTGTCGGGCTGGCAACCCACACACGGCGGCGCTGGGCATGGGCGACGACAGCCTCGTGACGGGCATGCAATTCGGCGAACACGGCCTCAGAAGGCAGAAACATAATAGCTCCATCGGTTGTTTCACCCGGAATGATGTAGCGATCAGCAATGTCATCGATATGTTTTTTGATATCCTGTTTGAATTGTGCAGCAGCCTGGGTCCGTTCCGCTTCGGACAGGTCGGGGTTGACGCTGCGCTGATAGTTTTCCAGCGAGAACTTTGAATCCACACCCATATATCCAATCGGTTCGGGCAGTTTGATCAGACAGTCCACCCGACGGCCGTTGGAGAGTGTAGCCTGCATCTCAAAAGCGGATGCTGGCAGGGCCTGCTGTACAAGCTGGTGCAGCTGAACCTCGCCAAATGCACCGCGGGCGCGTTTATCGGTAAGCACGTCCTGCAGGGAAACAACATTTTCGGAAAGCTGTGCAATGCGCTCCTGTGCCTTGTCAATAAGGCTTAGGCGGGTCAGTACGTCTGCAAACACTTTCTGGGTCTTTTCAAAGCCCTTGTCGAGGCGCTCATCAACACGGCCTGATATGCGATCCAGTTTTCCATCAACGGTTTTCATCAGGCGGTCAAACTGCTTGTTTAGTGTATCGGTTGATCCTTTCATCGACTGCTGAACGCTGTCGGTAATACGTTGCTGACTGCCGCTCATTGCATCACGCAGGTTTTCGGAAAGCAGGCGTTGTTTACTTTCGGTGATTTCACTGATTCTTGCAAGCAACATGTCCTGCACCTGATCGGCCTTGCGCGACTGCCTCTGGATGAGCAACAGGGCTGCCATCAGCAATATAATGGATATGGCCACCAGAATGACGAGAAGTCCTGTTGCACTCATGGTTGTTCCAATACCTGCTGGCGCAGCCTTTTCACAAGCGACTGCATGGCCTTCTCCTCCTCTGTGTATGCTTCGACAGCGGCAACAGCTTGGGGTTGCCGCTGTTCATCAATCGCGGCATAAACAAACACGGCCTCCATAATCAAGCTGTCTGCGTCTGCGGTTCTAATCTCGACAGTCGTCCACAGGCTGCTCTTTCCTGTCAGCACAACCCGCGCATGCAATTCAAGAGCCTGGTCACGATGTGCAGGCCGGTGGAATCGCGTGCGATGCACGCCCAGCGTCAGGCATGGCAGCACAGCATGCTTGTATGCAGCAAGATAACCGATTTCGTCTGCCAGTGTTAAAAGCCGCCCACCATGCATGATCCCATATTGATTCAGATCCTCATCATTAACAGTATATGTTCTAGAAACCTGTGATGCATGCATTGGTCTGCCAGTCATGCGCATAATGTAGCTATTGTGAGCGATAATGGAAATGGCATGCGTTTGTCCGCATCTGGTTATCGGGGTAAATGGAGATTCCGGCATCGAACAATGCAGTTTGCGCTGCTACACTCCCGTTTCATGACAAGGTTTTGCTGCTTCTCCGGCTGTGCGCGGCGCTTCATGGCGCTGTTGCTGCTTGTGTCCGGTACGCTATTCAGTGCTGGTGCAAGGGCCGCCGATACTCTCGAACTAAGCGTGGATGCCAGCCAGGACGTAATTTACTGCGAAGCAAAGCTGAGCCATGAGCTTGAGGAGATTGCTCACGCGCTCAGCGAAGGGACAACGATCACCTTCAACTGGGAGGTTGAAGTTGCCGCAGTAAGGGATTTCTGGCTTGATAAACAAGTGGCCAGTGTCCACATCGCATACAAGGTGGTGCCGGATCTTGTCTCCCGCAGTTGGCAGCTGTTGGATCTGGGCAGTGGCATTACTCGCCGAGTTTTCACGATTGAAGAAGCACTGCAGTTTCTTGTTCGACTTGAGCATTTTCCAGTACTGGATCGCAGCCTGTTAGAGCAGGACGTATTGTATCGTATGAACATTGCACTCGTAGAGCAGGTGGGTGAGATCAAAGAAGGATGGTGGGCAAATCTCTGGGGTGCGGAGAAGAATTCTGCAACGCTGGAATTTTCTCTTCCATGAGAAATCCCGGTCTGATGCGCTTGCTGCCGTTGGCTACAGCTGTTGCCCTGCTGGCACTTACGATCAGTCTTTGGCCGTCGGGCACAGGCGGTGGCGGGGGTCTGGTGGCATGGGCCAATATTGTATTACTGATGGGCCTTGCCGTGGTTATGATGCTCTACGGTTTGCGGTTACTGCGGGAGCGGCAGGAACCCAGGGCAGGGTCGCGCTTGCGTGCCAAGCTGGTGATTGCGTTGGTTGGTATGTTGCTGGTGCCTTCGATGATTATCCAGATTGCTGCGAGTCAGATGGTCGAACGCGGCATGGATGTATGGTTCGACATGCGTGTGGATACGCTTCTGGACCGGGCGCTTGATCTGGCGCAAGGATTTTATGCCCGCGTTGAAACCGACATGAAGCAAAGCATGATTGCATACATGAGTGATGCCGTGCTTGTTGCCGCAGCTGCAGGAAGTACACATGACTACAGTACGTTAAACACACGGCTTTCCGAAATTCGCGACAAGGAAGACTGGCAGCAGTTGCAGCTTTTTGATGTGAACGAGCGTTTGATTGCAGGTGTGCAGGCAGGCGGTTTGAGTGCTTTGAAAGCTGAGCCGTTGACAGAAGCGGCTCGTCTTTCCGCCACGCTTGGCCGCGTTGTGGCTGAGCTAGTCACCCGGGATGGCAGCGAGGTTGCCGTTGGTTATGCGCCCCTGAGCGGACCGCAGGGCGTAGTCGGCCTGCTGCGTGTAGAAGTACAATTGGCTGAGGGGGTTATGCGCAGTGCCCGTGTTGTAGAATCGGATTACCGAACTTATCGCGAGTTGGAACGCAACCGCCAGGGCATTCGTGACACATTTACGCATGTCATGCTGATCGTAACGCTGCTGGTTGTGCTTGTTGCCGGTATGGTTGGAGTGGTTTTTGCGCGGCGCCTGACTTCACCCATCGGGGAACTGGCGCGGGCGCTGCACCGTATCACAGAAGGCGATCTGGATGTGTCCATTCCGGAGGTCCCCCAGGATGAACTGGGTTCTCTGGTACGGTCCTTTAATCGCATGGCATTGCGTCTTAAACAGAATGTTGAAGCCTTGGAAAAAACTCAGGAAGAGTTGACGGATGCGCTGACGAGCAGCCGTCAGCGCCAGTATGTGCTGGAGACTCTGCTCGCCAACCTGCACTCAGGTGTCTTGCTGGCGGATGCGAACGGGCAGATTCGCCTGTTGAATCAGTCGTTGAAGGAATTGTTGCAGCTGCCTGCAAGCTGGGCTCCGGGCCGCGAGGTTATGTCCGTATGCACCGGTCGTTTACGGGATCTGGGGAAGTTTTATAATGAGCTTTGCCACCAGGCAGAAGAGCATTTGCAACGTGAGTTCGAAATTGCAATGGATCATCAGAATATTCATATCCTGGCGCATGGAGCTCGTTTGAGTGCGGTTGGGTCAGCCAGCTTTTCAGGCTATCTGATGGTGCTGGATGATATCAGCAGTCTTGCCGAGGCGCAGCGGAACCGTGCCTGGGCCGAAGTGGCGCAAAGGCTGGCACATGAAATCAAAAATCCATTAACGCCGATTAAGCTTGCTGCAGAGCGTTTGCAGCGGCGGTTCCGACACCAGATCGAAGATGAAACGGTTTTTGATACCTGCACACAGGCTATTATCGGGCAGGTTGAGCGCCTGCAGCGCCTGATTGCAGACTTTTCAACACTGGCGCGTATGCCGCAGCCCAAGCTGCGAGAGATTTCCGTTCAGTTGCTGCTACAGGAAATGCGTGAATTATACAGCGCCTATCCACGGGTACAGGTTGATATGCCTGATGACGGCATAACATGCTGGTGTGACCCTGATCAGCTTCGCCAGGTGCTGATTAACCTTATGGATAATGCATTGGCAGCGACGGAAGAAAAAGGCGCTGATGTACATCTGTACGGGCAGGCAACCGGTGAACATATCGAATTCCACATGCTGGACCGTGGGCCCGGTATTTCTGCTTCTGCGGCGGAACATATTTTTGAGGCATATTTTTCGACCAAGGATGCCGGTTCGGGACTGGGCCTGGCAATCGCCAAGCGCATTGCCGAAGAGCATGACGGTGAACTGTCGCTGCTTTCGCCGGTTAAGCCGACGCACTTCTGCTTGCGCCTGCCTATTCATCCGGCTATGGGGGAATCATGAGCGCGCGTATCATGATCGTGGACGATGAGCAGGCGATTCGAGATTCACTGCAGGGGTTGTTCGAAGATGAGGGTTATCTGGTCGCCTGTGCTGCTTCGGGTGAAGAGGCGGTGGCGCGTTTCCGCAAAGAGTCTGCAGATTGTATTCTGCTTGATATCTGGATGCCGGGCATTGATGGCCTTGAAACGATGAGCCGCATCCGGCAGCTGGATGCCGAGGTGCCGATCATCATCATGTCTGGCCATGCAACCATCGATACGGCCGTGCGGGCAACGCGCCAGGGGGCATTTGATTTTGTTGAAAAACCCCTGTCTTCCGACCGTTTGCTGATTCTGCTGCGTAATGCGCTGCAAAAGCGCAAGCTGGAACAGGAAAATGTTGACCTTAAACAGAGCCTGAAACAGCAAAGTCGCTATGAACTGATTGGTGAGAGTGCGGTCATTGAGTCAGTCAAAACACTGATCAGGCGTGCGGCGGTTACGGATGTGCCGGTGCTGATACTGGGCGGTCATGGAACAGGGAAGGCGATTATTGCGCGGTTGTTGCATGCGAATTCCAAGCGGGCTGACGCCCCCTTTATTGAACTCAATACTGCCAGCATTCCCTCTGAAAGAATGGAGGCCGAATTGTTTGGCTATGAAAAAGGAGCCTTTGCCGGAGCCTTGCATACACAGCGTGGCCGTTTCGAAATGGCACATGGTGGCAGCCTGTTTTTTGATGAAATCACGGAACTCGACCCGGGCGTTCAAGCCAAGGTTCTTCGGGCTATGCAGGAGCGTTTGATCTATCGCCTTGGCAATCCATCATCCATGCCAGCCGACACACGCCTGATTGCTGCCACTTCACGGGATCCGGAGCAGGAACTGCGTGAAGAACGGCTACGTGAAGATTTCTATTACCGCTTGAATGTTGTATCCATACGCATGCCGTCATTACAGGAACGGATCGAGGATCTGCCACTGCTTATTGACACGCTGGCGCAGGAGCAGGCTCAGGCTCTGGGCGGCCAGGCGCTTCACTTTGCGCCGGAAACACTGGCTATCATGCAGGCATATTCATGGCCAGGCAATGTCCGGGAACTGAGAAATTATATTGAGCGATGCCACATTCTGGATATTGGCGATGAGATAACACCGGAAAACATGTTGCCGCTTGAGCACGTTTCTTCACATGCCCGGCAGCAGCAGCCTGAGATCAGTTCTGCTGGCAGCTTTCACCATGCCCGGGAAGCTTTTGAGCGTAATTTCCTGCTTCATTACCTGGAAAAGCATGATTGGAATATAAGCCGTACAGCAGCCGAAATCGGTGTGGAGCGAAGTCAGTTGCATCGCAAAATCAAAAGTTTTGGCCTAACATCCCCTGAAAGGGAGGGAGGATGAACATTCTGATACTTGGCGCCGGTGAAGTAGGATTCCATATTGCCCAACGACTGGCTACCGAAGGCAATAATGTTTCAGTCGTGGATAACGATCCGGACCGTCTGCAACGTGTAGGGGATACCATGGATGTGAAAACCGTCCTCGGCCATGCCTCTCATCCAAGTGTGCTTGAGCAGGCAGGAGCCGAAAATGCCGAACTGCTGATTGCCGCGACGACCAATGACGAGGTCAATATGCTGGCCTGTCAGGTTGCACATTCGCTGTTCAAGATCACCAACAAAATGGCGCGGGTGCGGGAGCCGGATTATGTCAATCAGGAGGCATTGTTCGGGCGCGACGAGCTGGCCATTGACCTGATCATTTCTCCTGAACGCGAAGCTGCCAAGGCGATTATCAAGCGCTTTCAGGTGTCGTCCGCTGTGGATGCGCAGGACTTTGCTGATGGACGCGTACAGCTTATCGGCCTGCGGGTGCCGCCAAAAGGAGTGCTTGCAGGCATTGCCCTTAACGAGCTGGGTGAGGTGCTGGGTGAATTGTGCGCCTACGTGGTGGCTCATGAACATAATCACCGCTGGCGAGTGCCCGACTCCAAAACGGTATTGCTGGCCGGAGACAGCATCTATGCCACTATTGCGCGTAATCAGGTGGATGCTTTTCTTGAGGCAACCGGCCGGGAGCCATCCAGTGCATTTGGACAGCATGTGATGCTGATCGGAGGCGGCAATGTGGGCTATATTGTTGCGCAGGAACTGGAGCGCACGGGCGTGTCACTGAAGATCATTGAGCATAATCCGAAACGGGCCACATTTCTGGCCAATCATTTGAGCGATAGCGTCGTGATTCATGGGGACGCCCTGGATCGCGACCTGCTGGAAGAGGAGTCCATTGACAAAATGGATGATTTCCTTGCCCTGACCAATGACGATGAAACCAATATTCTCGCCAGTCTGATCGCAAAAAAATATGAGGTTCCCCACATTGTCACGCTAGTGAACCGGGCTATTTATTCGGATCTGGTACGGGAGATCGGTCTGGATGTGACTGTTTCGCCACGTTTTACCACAGTGTCATCCATTTTGGGTCATGTACACAAAGGCCGCGTACTGGGCATGTCGTCATTGGGCGATGGCACGCTGGAAGTACTGGAAGCCGAGGCGCTGGAAACATCAGATATCCTCAATATACCGCTCAGCGAGCTTAAGCTTCCACCGAATACAGTGGTTGGCGCCATTGTCCGTGGGGATGAGGTCATCATCCCGGATGGCAGCGCACGTATCCTGCCGCACGATCATGTGCTGATAGTTACCAAGAGCGCATCTCTGCGTGCGGTGGAAAAGCTGTTCGAAGTGCATCTGGAATTCTTTTAATCCATGCATCCTAGGGGGGTTGTCTGGACACTGGGGGTTTTGGTTGCTTTGTTTGGCGCCAGCATGCTGCTTCCCGCCCTTGTCGACCTGTATTACCAGGGTGAGCATCCACATCATTATGTACTGGCCGGCTTTATCGTCGGCGGCCTTGGACTGGCCATGATGCTCTGGGGCGGCGGTGCGCCACCCCGTCTCAGCCACAAGGATGGTTTTCTGATCGTTGCGCTCGCCTGGCTGGTGCTGTCTACGCTTGGGGCCATGCCTTACTGGACGACAGGTATCTGTGATTCATTTATTGATGGCCTGTTTGAGTCGACATCCGGGCTGACCACGACTGGCGCAACGATATTGACCGGTCTGGATGCTATGGCGCCATCGATTCTGTTCTGGCGTTCGATGCAGGAATGGTTCGGGGGTATGGGCATTATTGTGCTGGCCGTTGCCGTGATGCCGTTGCTGGGTGTTGGCGGCATGCAGCTTTTCCGTGCCGAAGCGCCCGGGCCGACCAAGGACAAGCTGACTGCTCGAGTTACCGAAACAGCCAAGGTGCTGTGGTTTCTATACCTGGGCATGACACTGGCATGCGCACTGGTCTACTGGTGGGCAGGCATGAGCGGTTTCGATGCAGTCAATCATGCCATGTGCACGGTCGCGATCGGCGGCTTTTCGACCCATGATGCAAGCTTTGCCTATTTCGCCCAGACCGATTTGAGAATGTATGCCGTTTTTTTCATGATTCTGGCAGGCATCAATTTTACGTTGCATTTTGCTGCCCTGCAGCACGGTTTTTCGTGGCGGGTTTACACGCGCGATGATGAGTTCCGCACCTATATCAAATGGCTAATTTTACTCCTCGTCGTCATGAGCTTACTGGTGCTGGCTAACGATGCCGGCGGCTGGCAGGAGGTGCTGTTCAATACCGTTTCGATTGCCACTACAACCGGCTTTGTCGTCAGTGATTACGGTCAGTGGCCATCCGGCGCGATTATGCTTTTCCTGGTCGCGATGTTTGTCGGCGCCTGCGCCGGCTCGACCGGAGGCGGCATGAAGGTAATTCGGGTGCTGTTGCTGTTCCGTCAGGGCATGCGTGAAATAAGCCGCCTGATTCACCCGCATGCCATCGTACATGTCAAGATAGGCAAGGAAAGTGTTAGCGGGAACGTCACCGAAGCCTTGTGGGGCTTTGCCGTGCTGTTCATTGTCAGCTATTTCCTGATCGCCACGCTGGTAGCTTTTGCCGGTGTGGATGTCGTGACTGCTTTTGCCTCGGCCGCTGCCTGTATTACCAATACCGGTCCGGGCTTTGGCGATGTGGGGCCTGCCAGCAACTATGCGACCCTGCCTGATATGGCCAAGGGCACGCTGATGTTCGGCATGATCCTCGGCCGCCTCGAAATCTTCACCTTTTTCGTGCTGCTTGTTCCCGAATTCTGGCGGAAATAGGGATTATCCCCCATTATGAGACTAGAAGGTAAAGGTCTTCCCTCCGTCTTTCCCGCTTCTCACTTTTCTCACGATGTGGGGGTATCAGCTGCAAGAAGCAGGAAGTAATGAGCAGAGCAATCGCTATAGCAACGGTACTGATAGCAATGAATATATTGTCAGCATGTTCGTCTGATGATCCGATTGAAGAAGAAGTCAGCCATGTAACTAATGAAGGCCCGTATGGTGGACATAGCGTACAGTGGTACAAAATGCACTGGAAAACCGAAACAAATGAGCAAAGAAAGTGGTGCCGTCGACAAAAAGAAGATGCGGGGATCATGCAGTCATGCATTGACGCAGACATTGGCTGGAAACAAGGCTGGGCGGACCCAAAAACAAATCCTCCACGCCGCTGGGAAGATGGTCCTAGGTAAATAACGCTAGCGGGCCAAAGTATGTGCTTCCGGCACCTTTCAGTATCGGAAAAAAGGCACTTATTAAGCCAAACTTATATTGATCAGGCCGCGGACCGGATCGGTAGAGTCAATGACAACATCCAGTTGATCGCCAAGGTTGAAAGCATGGCCGCCATGTTTGGCGACCAGCCGATGATTCTTCTCATCCAGCCAGTACATGCCGCCCAGATCATCAATGGCCATCGAACCTTCGGCTGTCGTTGGTTCCAGCTCAAAGAAAATACGGCGTTTTGTCAGCCCAGATATACGCGCCGGCATGGTCTGGCCAATATCCTTTTTATGATACAGCGCCGCCAGCATGGCCTGCGTATCCCATTCGGCACGCTGCTGTTTGCGCTCCTGCGTGGAAGTCTTCTCGCCAATCGCGCCAAGACCTTCAGCGGGCTGCACGGCATCAGGATTGTCTCCCTGCAACAATGCTTTCAGGCGGCGGTGCACGGTTAAATCGGCATAGCGGCGGATCGGGCTGGTAAAATGGCAGTAGGTTTTGAATGCCAACCCGAAATGGCCTTCATTGACCGGGGTATACTTGGCTTGCTGCATCGAGCGCAGCACCAGCCGGTGCAGCACATGGGCAAATGGTTTGTCTTCGGACTGTTCCAATACCCGCTGTACATCAGCCGGCCTTACGTGGCTGCCTTTGTCTTTCAATTTGGGTAGCTTCACAAACAGACCGAACGGCTCCAGAAATTCATTCAGTGACTCGATGGCCTGACGCTCCGGCGGAGCATGCACGCGGTACAACAGCGCACATTTATGCGACTCCAGGTATTCGGCAACGGCCGTATTGGCTGCGAGCATCATTTCCTCGATCAAGTGATGGGCGATATTGCGGTCACGGACATTCATGTCGGCCACGCGGCCTTCATGCAATACGGCGCGTACCTCCGGAACATCCAGATCGAGCGTGCCGCGCCGGCTCCGATGACGCTCCAGCATGCGGAAAAGACGTGTTGAATCATCCAGCATGGTGCGGACAACAGTGTTTTCAATGGAGTCATTATCCCGTTCTTCCAGCCAGCGGGATGCCTGTGTGTAAGTCAACCGCGCTTTGGAGTGAATCACCGCCTCATAGACATGAATGGATCGCCGCCTGCCTCCGACATCAAAGCGCATGCGCACGGCCATGGCCAGCCGGTCCACATCCGGATTCAGCGAACACAGGCCGTTGGACAGCTTCTCCGGCAGCATCGGGATGACACGGTCGGGGAAATAGAAGGAATTGGCGCGCTCAAGCGCCTCGCCATCCATGGCCATGCCGGGCCGGACATAATGCGCCACATCGGCAATGGCCACCCAGGCTTCAAAGCCATCGCCGCGTGGCAGCACACAGATGGCATCATCAAAATCACGTGCATCCTCGCCATCAATGGTTACAAAGGGGAGGTGTGTCAGGTCCATGCGGCCATCCTGATCCTTTTTTTTCACGCGCTCCGGCATGGCATCGGCTTCGGCCAGCACTGCATTCGGGAACTCATACGGCAGTTGCTGTTCGGCGACGATCAGATCAATCAGGCGCACCGGTTCCAGCACATCACCCAGCACT
Source organism: Mariprofundaceae bacterium (assembly GCA_046756985.1). Taxonomy (GTDB): domain Bacteria; phylum Pseudomonadota; class Zetaproteobacteria; order Mariprofundales; family Mariprofundaceae; genus JBHHXG01. The sequence continues at coordinate 21,593 of JBHHXG010000012.1, forward strand.
TCCAGTACGCGTCCGCGCAAAGCGCCTTCGCCGCGTTTGATTTCGATACGTACCCAGTCACCATCATGGGCGCCTTCAGCATCGCGTTCACGGACGAGGATGGGCTGCGGGAACTTGCGTGAACGCGCTTCAACGAGGCCTGCGCCGCCGTGAATGGCGAATTGCCCGGTCAGGACCGCCGGCGCCTGTTCAATGATGCGGACAAGCTCGGCGGATTCGCGGCCGCGCCGCTGCACGGTTCGCACTTCCACTTTGTCGCCATGCATCAGCTGGCGCATTTCTTCTCTGGGCAGAAACAGTCCCTTGTCCCGTCCCGGGACATCGACGAAGCCAAAACCCTCCGGATGTGCGGAAACCACACCCACCAGGCTTGTCTGCGTGTCTCTGCTGCGATCAGACTTGGCGCCTCTTCTTCCCTGATAGGCCTGTTTCCTATGCTTCATGCCCTTGCGGCTGCGCATATCATCACGCCTTTGACCTTTCGGCTGGCCTGCTGAGCCACGCCCATGCCTGGATGCCTCTGCTTCATCGGATAGCTTGGCGGAACTTTTCGCCCACGAATCTGAAGAGGGTGATGCGCGCTTTCGATCCGACTTATACGGCTTCTTTCCTCTCCGGCCTGGTTTTTCATGATTCTTTCTTGACACGTAATCACTCCAATTTCACTATTCGCGCCCCTTTGCCGAGGTGGCGGAATTGGTAGACGCGCTGGCTTCAGGTGCCAGTGGCCATTACGGTCGTGCTGGTTCGACTCCAGTCCTCGGTACCATTTAAGGCAAACCGCCAAAGGCCTGATGCGTATGCTCAGGCCTTTGGCACTTCTGCCTGGACTTTCCTGCGCCATATTGCACCCTGAAACCTTGACGCCTGCCAAGGCTAACAGGGGCTGGCGCTTTGTGCGATGAAGTCTGGGAAGCGTTGAAAAAAACACTATACTGACTGCCATGTTAGTAACCACGATGGGAGATAGTGGAGAGGATGAAAATCATATCACCGGTATGCTGCAGCGACTGTCCATGCTGCGGGGCTGGTCGCCTTTGACGACTGCCGCCTATCGTACGGATATCATGCATGCCGATACTTTTTTCCGTTCGAGAGCCAGTCGTGTTAATGTGTTTACAGCCCGACAGCAGGATGTGCTCGATTATCTTGCGCATTTAAGGCAGCAGGAGTTCAGGGAAAGCACAATACAGAGGCGTCGAAGTGTGCTCTCAACCTGGTTTGCTTTTCTTCAGGAGCAGGGCAGGCGGGAGGATCATCCGGCCAGGCATCTGCCAAAGGTGCGAAAAAGCCGTCCGTTGCCGAAGATGCTGAGCGAGCAAGATGTGGATGCCCTGCTTGCCGCACCGGATACGGGTACAGTTATCGGATTGCGGGACCGCTGTATGCTGGAGTTGTTATATGCCACAGGCCTGCGGGTGAGCGAGCTGGTTGGGCTGAAACTGGGGAATCTTGATATGGAGGCAGGGCTGGTGCGTGTTATCGGCAAGGGAAACAAGGAGCGCTTGGTCCCTTTTGGTGAAGAGGCGGGAAAATGGCTGTGTGCCTGGCTTAAGCAGCGCCCGGGTCAGGCTGGCGGGCATCTTTTCCCTGGTCGGGGCGATAGGGCCATGACGCGTCAGAACTTCTGGCAGCGTATCCGTATTCGGGCGAAACAGGCGGGGATCGGTGAGCTTCCTTCGCCGCACACATTGCGGCATGCGTTTGCCACGCATTTGCTGAACCACGGCGCTGATTTGAGGGCTGTGCAGATGCTTCTGGGCCACGCCAATATCTCAACAACAGAGATTTATACGCATGTCACCAAGGCACGGCTGCATGAGCTTGTGAACCGCATGCACCCGCTGGGGAGCCGGACATGACGGAACCGTTGCCGGTGATGCAGTTGCTGCGGCAGGCGCGAAAGGCTGCCTTCAAGAAGGATTTTTCGGTAGCCAGGGGGTTGTATGCGCAGGTGCGTTCCTCGCCCGGTATGGCGGATGACCTTGATGTGAGTCTGCGCTTTGCCTATTGCGCGCAGCAGGCTGGCGACGTGGAGGAGGCCCTGCAAATCTATCGCGAAGTCGTCGAAACATACCGGAGAAATAGCGAGGAAGGTGCTGCCGAGGCGCTGGAAGTGGTCATCAAAGGCTTGCAGCAGGAAAACGCGGAAACTGTAGAAGATACGGGTGCCGTAGCGCAGGCCGCTATAGAGCAGGCGCAGGGGTCTGTCCAGCCACTGGATGACAGTGCATTGGCGGTGCGGTTGTGTGAGATGGGAGAGTTGCAGTATTTACTTCCGGGCGATGTGCTATGCCGGGAGGGAGATACACCAGATGTGTTATGGCTGCTAAAGCAGGGTACGCTTGAAGTACAGATGCCGGGGTATGAGGAACATGATCACCTGCATGCCAGGGAAGGCGGGCTGATGCTTGTTGGCGAACTGGGATTTTTCACATTACAAAGACGCTCCGCCACTCTGATCGCCAAGGACAGCGTGGAAGTGCATGTCATTCAAAGCGAAGCGATTCACCATGCCTGTACACATGATGCGGCATTTGCGGCTGGTATGGAGCGTTTTCTCAGAGACCGCTGGGTCGAACCGGTACTGGCGCAGCATGCTGTATTTGAGCGAATTAACGATGTTGATCGCAAGCGGCTTGCTCAAACGTTTGAGAGTGTCGAACTTGAACCGGGAACAGCCCTGATTGAAGCGGATCAGGAACATGACGGCGCATATATGGTGCAGACCGGTTGCCTGTTTTTCATGCATGCGGAGGATGATGTGGACGATAAACTTGAAGATACGTCAGATGGCGCGCTGGTCACCAGTGTTTTTCCTGGGGATATGGTGCATCTGGGCGGGTTGCTGAGTGGATACCGTAGCCAATACCGCGTCGTGGCTGCCACCCCGACACGGCTCCTGCATCTGTCAAGAGAGCAGTTCGAGCCTTTTTCGTTGCGCCGGCCGTGGATTGTTCAGGCCATTCTGAAATTCAGCCGCAGACCCGTACATTTGCAGGTTATGCATCCCGATGAGGACTACATGTGGTCAGCCAATCGCCATTTAAAATTCGAACAGCCAGTGTCATGAACAACTTCGGATACCGTACTGGAGCCGGGCATGGCTGTTGATTACAACGATATCTTCCGCTCCGCCCGTGAAGCGGCCGCGCAGGGGGATTTTGAAACAGCCCGTCGGCTGTACAGCCAGCTGTGGCAGTCACCTGTCTGGAAAAAGGACAAGGAAGTCCAGCTGCATTATGCCTATTCCTGCGAACGGACCGGCGATTACAGTGAGGCGCTCACTGCCTACAAGTCGCTGATGAAGCATTATGATGACTCCGCCGAAGATGATCCGGCGCTGCTTGAAGAAAGTATGGTCCGCTTGCGCGAGATGTCGGCAGACAGCGAGCAGGATGTGCGGGAGAAAGTCGTTGATTCAGCCCGTGATGAAACCGAAGCCTATCTGGTGTCGCAGCTGTTTGAACATGCCTATGAGCGGGACTTTACGAAAGGCGAGATGCTCTGTTCGCAAGGAGAACCTGCCGGCCATATGTGGTTGCTCGTGAATGGGGAGATAGATGTTATCGTGCCGGGGCAGAGTGTCAGCGCCATTTCCGGTTCACCCGAACGGCCCTGCCTGCTCGGGGAGCTGGCCTATTTTACCGGCATGCGGCGGGCAGCGTCACTGTGCTGTGCAACAGATGTGGAAGTGCTGGAACTTCCGTATGAGCGCATTAATGCCGTTCTGGCCGAGAGTGAGAGTCTGCGTCCGTTGCTGGAGCATCTGTTCCGGCATCGGCTTGTGCTGCGCATCCTTTCGCAACATGAAATATTCAAACTTTTCAATGATGTTGATCGCCGTCGTGTCACGGCGATTTTCGAGAATACAACGATGCGTCCCGGCCAGGTACTGATTGATCAGGGGGTGGAAGATCCTGATGCGTTCATGGTCCAGTCCGGTACCATGCTTCTGCTGCAGTGCGATGAAAATGGGGAAGAACAATTGCTTGGCAGCATGCACCCGGGCGATCTGTTCCACCTGGGAGGATTACTTCGCGGTTATGCATCTCCTTATAGTGTCGTAGCCGGAACCCCCTGCCATCTGCTGCGTTTGCCCCGCTACAGCTTTGAGCCATTCATGAAACAGCGCCCGTGGCTGATCAAGGCAATCCTGAAGCAGAGCCGGCTATCGGCGGAACGGCAGATTATGCACCCGGAAGCGAAGAACCTATGGGCGGCCAACCGTTACATTGATATGGATAAGGACGCAGGCAAGCCATTCTTGAATTAATTTGTTAGATTATCCGCCTGAGAAGACTGATGTTGGGAGTTGATAGCGATGTCTGATGCAGCCAAGAAAACGGATGATTCGAATATTTCCTGTTATGCTCCGGGGCTAGCCGGCATTCCGGTTGCCGAGTCCAGTATTTCCTATGTGGACGGCAAGCGCGGGCATCTGGAATATCGCGGTATTGATATTGAGGAATTGGCCGAACGCAGCACATTCGAGGAAGTGTGCTTCCTGCTGCTGTACGGTCATCTTCCTACGGCGGATGAGCTGGCAACTCTGGATGCCGGGCTGCGCCAACATCGCCGGATCAAGTTCAGTATCCGGGATATGATCAAATGCTTTCCCGAGTCAGGCCATCCAATGGATGCCTTACAGGCCTGTGTGGCCGCGTTGGGTATGTTTTATCCAGTAGAGCAGAGTATTGATAACGAGCAGGTGGACGAACAGATGGTGCACGATGCCAGTATTCGCCTGATCTCAAAAATGCCGACACTGGTAGCAGCCCATGCGCGCATGCGTAAAGGGGATGATCCGATTGCACCGCGCGATGATCTTTCACATGCAGCAAATTTTCTATACATGCTGGACGGTGAGGAGCCGGATCCACTGTTTGCCCGCATCATGGATGTTGCTTTTATCGTGCATGCCGAACACACAATGAACGCCAGCACATTTTCGGCCATGGTCACAGGCTCGGCGCTGGCTGATCCCTATACGGTCATCAGCTCGGCCATCGGCACGTTGTCCGGGCCCCTGCATGGCGGTGCAAACGAGGAAGTGCTTGAAATGCTGGATGAAATCGGCTCAGTTGACCGGGTCGAGTCGTATCTGCATGAAAAGCTTGAACACAAGGCGAAGATTACCGGCCTGGGCCATCGCGTTTACAAAGCCAAAGACCCGCGGGCGACGCTGCTGCAGCATCTGTACGGTGAGCTGACCAAGAAATACGGTGAGGATCCGACCTATGAAATCGCCCGGCAGATTGAAGATCTGTCGAAGAGCACGCTGGGGGCTAAGGGCGTATGTCCGAATGTGGATTTCTATTCCGGCATCGTCTATCGCAAGATGGGAATCGAAACGGATATTTTCACCCCTATTTTTGCCATTGCCCGTGTGGTCGGCTGGCTGGCGCACTGGAAGGAAATGCTTCCCCACAGCCGTATTTATCGGCCCATGCAGATTTATGTGGGCGAACACGGACTGTCCTACACTCCGATTGAGCAGCGGTAAGCCGCCCGTTCATTAGATGGCGGCGACAGCCTCCATGCGCCTGTGCAGGATGTGCGTCATGCCTGCCGCAGTCAGGATGCACCATACGGCGAACAACGCACCGGGAAGAGCTGTTTCCGGTGTGAAATGTTTAAGGGCGAGCGCAACGCCAAGCCCCGCATTCTGCATACCGATTTCTATAGCCAGCGTGATGCGGTACTGCGTATTAAAGCCGAACAGAGAAGCCGCGCCCCAGCCCAGTAGATAGCCGAGTCCATTGAGCAGGATGACCAGCCCGATCATCCAGCCGGAAAGTTCAGCGATGCGCGCCTGATTGGCGGCGACGGCATAACTGCAAATAATGATAATGGCCACAGCGGCAATGCCGGGCGCCATATGTTTGGCCCGTCGGGAAAATCTTCCCAGATGGGGCTGGATCAGCATACCCAGCGCCAGAGGTAGCACGACGGTCAGAAATATTGTCTGCATCATCGGCCAGAACGGGATATCCATGAATGCGCCGCCCAGCCATTCTACCAGCAAGGGCGTCAGCACAGGTGACAACATTGTTGCAACCATCGTCATGGCAATGGAGAAGGCAACTGCGCCTCCTGCCAGATAGGTGATGACATTGCTGGCCATGGCCCCAGGAGCGCATCCAACAATAACAAAGCCGAGCGCCAACGCGGGCGAAACGCCCTGCCTGTCTGCAAACCATGCTGCGGCAAAGCCGAGCATGGGCATGATGCTGTATTGCGTCAGCACACCCAGTCCAATGCTGCGGGGACGTGCCAGGGCATCTCTGGCTTCGGCAGGATGCAGGACGATGCCCAACCCAAACATGGTGGCGGCAAAACACCACAGGAAATATTCCCTGAATACGAGAAACAGCGGTGGATGCAGATATGCTGCAACCGCGCTAATGACAGTCAGGATGGCCAGATGACGGGACAGGAGCTGCCAGAACATGAGATGTTTCTACCCGTCGCTAGACAAGCAGACGTAGCAGTTCATCACGGCTGATCATGCCCTGACAGGCCAGTTCAAGGGCATGTCGACATTTGGGGATCATGCCGGTGTCCTCGGCGACTTTTTGCAGTTCCTGCCCGACCATACCGTCATGAATGGCCTGGCGTACATCATCGGTGACTTCCATAAATTCGTAAACCAGCGTTCGGCCTGCAAAGCCGGTGTCATCGCATCGGCTGCAGCCAACGGGAGCAAACAGCATTTGCGGCACTTCCAGATTCAGGCCTTTTAAAACACCACTGATTTCCTGATCAGTATCAACGGACTCGCGGCATTTAGGGCATAGCCGTTTGACCAGGTTCTGGCTGAAAATACCGAGTAGCGACGATGCCACGAGATAGGTAGGGATACCGATGTCCGCCAAACGGGTCACGGTATCTACGGCAGTATTGGTATGCAGTGTGGAAAGCATCAGGTGGCCGGTTAATGATGCGCGAATGGCGATTTCCGCAGTTTCCCTGTCGCGTATTTCTCCGACCATGACGACATCCGGGTCATGGCGCAGCACATTACGCAGTACCTTGGCAAAGGTCAGATCGATTTGTTCGTTCACCTGAATCTGGTTGACGCCGCGAATTTCCGACTCCACGGGATCCTCAATGGTAATGATATGCAGTGGCAGGGCTGTGATTTCCCGGATAATGGAAAACAGGGTTGTGGATTTACCCGAACCTGTCGGGCCTGTTGCCAGAATGAAACCGAACGGTTTACGTATCAACAGTGACAGGCGTTTGTGGTCTTCTTCCTTCAGCCCCAGCGTATTCAGATCAACGGCCATTTCTTTGTCCAGCACGCGCATGACGATGGATTCACCATAAATACCGGGAATGCATGAGATGCGGAACTCCACATGCATATTCTCATGGCGTACGACGAGCCTTCCGTCCTGTGGCAGCCGGCGCTCGGAAATATCCATGCCGGAAATAATCTTGATGCGGGCAATCACACGGGGAATGGTCTTTTTGCCAATCGTGGTGGTTCCGCGCAGGTCACCATCGACGCGATAGGCCACCTTCATATCCTTCGCCTGTGGCAACAGATGAATATCCGATGCCCGCTTGTTCAAGCCGGTCAGGATGATTTTATTGACCAGCCGGACAATCGGCGGCGCTCTGGCGTCCTTTAGTGCCTGGACTTCATCTTCAATTTTATCCTTTCCGCCTTCTTCTTCGCCAATGGATTCGATTTCGAGCCAGTCGAACTCATTTTCACCCGTGCTGCCCAGCAGGCGCTCGAGATGCTTGGACAGCTGCAATGGTGTGACCAGCACTTCCTTAACCTGCTTGTTGATACTGAAACGGATGTCGGCAAAAGCCTCGGCGGCAAGCGGGTCGGAAATGGCCACTGTCAGGCTTGTGTCATCCGAGGCGACCGGTAGCACGCGATGTTTCAGAATCAGCGATTCGTCAATTTCTGTCACGGCAACCGGGTCAATGGGATACTCATCCAGATTGACCATGGGCATGTGAAATTTCACCGCCAGTGCCGAAATCAGTTCTTCCTCGCTGATAATATGCTGCTCAATCAATACCTCGCCCAGCTTCTTGCCACGCCGCATGGCTTGGTCAATCAGGGCCTTATCGAGGTCTTCCTGTTTGATCAGGCCCGTCTCAATGAGAATTTCTCCCAAGTGTTTACGCTTGCGCTGCTGGCTTGCAAGCGCCTCCTGAACCTGCTGGTCTTCAACCTTCTTTTCATCCACCAGGATTCTTCCCAGTGGTTTTTTACGGTTATCCTGTTGGGTGCTGAGCGCCTGTTTGATGGCTTCGGATTTGGCCAGGTTTTCACTGACAAGAATCTCACCAATCGGTTCGGATTTCTCCTTGCTACGTACACCATGGTGATAGAAAAACATCCGCTCGTATGGGAGATCATCACTCTGCACAAAGGCATGGAATCCGGACGGATGGGACATAATGGCAGGAATCAGTACAGGAAAGGTTTCTCCGGTGAGGGCATGCACTTTAATCGACTGCATACTCGCCAGATGGGGTGGTTCGGAGGTATCCCCGTTTGTAGGATGAAAACCGATATAGGCAACCTCTTCGCAGGCCAGCGATGTCTGTCCCTGCTTGTCGGTTTTATCCCTCTGCGTGACATCCAGATGGCGCAGCAGGGGAGTAAAATGTGCCAGGTGACCATGGAGTCTGTCGCCGTTTATCAGGCCCAGGGTAACTTCCGATGCTTGCGATTTCTGTGATGATTTTGGCACCCTTTTCTCCCCGCATCCGGCAGTCCTTGTAATTTAGATGAGAATGATAAAAAAGCCAGTCTTTTGAATAAGATGTATATGATGTTATCAGCAGGGGTAGCTGCTATATTGGCGCTACGGGCAAATGGAGAGGCAGGCTCATCAATGGAAAGAGAAAAAAGCAGCGAAACCGGGACGACACAGACACGCAGGCCGATGCCGGGCGTTCCCTGCTCCGAAGATCCGGAGGCCGAGGCAACATTTTACTGTGCCAACTGCCAGAGATCCTTCTGTGAGGATTGCGTGGGCTTGGAGGATGGTGTCCGGACCTACTGTCTGCAATGCGCTGTCGAGCGGGAAGGGCCGGGTTCAGCCAGACGGATATTCTATACTGAAGCGGGAGAATTCCGGGCCTGGGTCAAGCGGGCGCTGCTGGTGATGTCGGTTGCCATCGTCGGCGTCAATGTGTTTATTATTATTTCCAGCCAACCTGCATTTATTGCGGAAACCGTCAGGCCGCCGATGTCACCACAGCTATCCAGTATTGTTGAGTGCAGGCATCGCCTTGAGCTGATTGCCGCGCAGGCCATGGCGTTTCAGAAGGCAATGGACAGGCCGCCGGAGTCGTTGAGTGATGTGGCGCCGTTGTTTGACGATACGAAGGTGTTGCGCGATCCAGTGACGCATCAAGCATATATCCTTGAATTCAGGCGGAATGAAGGGATTACAGTTTCTTGTCCCACACCGGGGGCGCATGGGCTGGCCGGGTTGTTTGCCAGGCCAGGCAAGCCAGCAAAGATGGTGTATCTTGAAAGCGGAGATTCCGGCGGATGAAATCCAGAATATACCGAGGCTTTACGCTGATCGAACTGATGATTGCCGTCAGCATCATCGGCATTCTGGCCAGTACATCGATGCTTGCCTACCAGGTATTCCTCAAGCAGGCAGCACTGCGTGCTGCTGAAGTCGAGCTGTTTCAGGCCTTGCGGGATTTTAGTGTGCTCAAAGGTTATGGTCCCGCCACTGGAATGCTGGCCGATGTGTTGACCGAGGGCTATATCGAAGCGATTCCGAACGATCCGTGGACGGATAAACAGCCTGTCATAACAGGCGCAGAAGAAGTAGGAGACTGGTACTATGAAAACGATGGTACCTGGCTGACATTATATGCTCTGAGTCATCCTCAACAGCAATATCAACTGCCTGTTTGGGATGCTGTGCCTATTGTGCTGGTCGGCGGCGGTGATGGCGGCGGTGATGGCGGCGATGATGGCAAGGACAAGGACAAGGACAAGGACAAGGACAAGGACAAGGACAAGGACAAGGACAAGGAC
>JBHHXG010000013.1:0-31426 GCA_046756985.1 Mariprofundaceae bacterium
TATCGATCAATGAGGTGAAACATGCCCGCATACCGTTCCCGCACATCCACGCATGGCCGCAATATGGCTGGCGCCCGCGCACTGTGGCGCGCGACAGGCACAAAAGATGAGGATTTCGACAAACCGATCATCGCCATTGCCAATTCGTTCACCCAGTTCGTTCCGGGACATGTGCACCTGAAGGATCTCGGCCAGATGGTGGCCCGCGAGATCGAGGCGGCCGGAGGTGTGGCGAAGGAGTTCGATACCATCGCCATCGACGATGGCATCGCCATGGGTCATGGCGGCATGCTGTATTCATTGCCGAGCCGTGACCTGATCGCTGATTCGGTTGAATATATGTGCAACGCCCACACGGCCGATGCGCTGGTCTGCATCTCTAACTGCGACAAGATCACGCCCGGCATGCTGATGGCGGCCATGCGTCTGAATATCCCGGCGGTGTTCGTCTCCGGTGGCCCGATGGAGGCGGGTAAGGTGACGCTGCATAACCGCGAACTGCATCTTGATCTCGTGGATGCGATGGTCATGGCCGCTGATCCTGAGGAAACGGATGAAGATGTCGCAGCAGTGGAACGTTCGGCCTGTCCGACCTGTGGCTCATGCTCGGGCATGTTCACAGCCAACTCGATGAACTGCCTGGCCGAAGCGCTGGGTATGGCGCTGCCCGGAAACGGCTCGCTGGTGGCCACCCATGCCGACCGCCGCGAACTGTTCCTGAAGGCCGGACGCCTCGCAGTTGAGATTACAAAGCGGTATTACGAGCAGGATGACGCATCCGTGCTGCCGCGCTCGATTGCAACCTTCGAGGCCTTCGAGAATGCGATTGCGCTGGATATCGCCATGGGCGGCTCCACGAACACCGTGTTGCATCTGCTGGCGATCGCGCAGGAGGCGGAGGTGGACTTTACCATGAGTGATATTGATCGCATGAGCCGCAAGATTCCGAATATCTGCAAGGTGTCGCCATCATCGCAATATCATCTCGAAGATGTGCATCGGGCGGGTGGTGTGTACGCCATCCTGGCCGAACTTGATCGGGGCGGACTGCTGCACACGGATGTGAGTACCGTACACGCACCAACAATTGGCGAAGCCATCGGACAGTGGGATGTGATGAATGAAGCCAATGATGATGCAAGGCAATTTTATCGCGCCGCACCGGGCGGTGTGTCATCGCTGGAAGCGTTTTCTCAGGATGAGCACTGGAAATCGCTGGATGATGACCGGGAGAGTGGCTGCATCCGCGATGTTGAGCATGCCCACTCAAGCGAAGGCGGCCTGGCTGTGCTCTATGGCAATATTGCCGAAAGAGGGTGTATCGTTAAAACCGCCGGTGTGGATGAATCCATCTGGAAGTTCACCGGCAGGGCGCGTGTATTTGAGAGTCAGGAAGATTCGGTAAGTGCAATCCTGAACAACAAGATCGCTGCCGGCGATGTCGTGGTGATTCGCTACGAAGGCCCGAAAGGTGGGCCTGGCATGCAGGAAATGCTCTATCCGACCTCGTATCTGAAATCCAAGGGCCTGGGCGCATCCTGTGCGCTGTTGACCGATGGTCGCTTCTCCGGCGGCACATCAGGGCTTTCGATCGGTCACGCTTCCCCGGAAGCTGCGGAAGGCGGGGCGATTGGTCTGATTGAAGAGGGCGATTCCATTGAGATCGACATTCCCAACCGCAGCATCAATCTGGCTGTTTCCAATGATGTGTTAGCGACACGTCGTGCTGTCATGGAAGCCAAGGGTGTTGATGCGTGGAAGCCTGTGGGGCGTAATAGAGTAGTCTCACAAGCACTTCAGGCCTATGCAGCGATGACAACCTCGGCAGATAAGGGCGCAGTTCGAGATGTTGAGCAGTTAAAGTAAAACAGTATGAACCCAAATGATGAATGCTTGATAAAGTTACAAGCAAAACAAGAGCACCTTATGGATGCTTATATTTCTCTAAGAGAAAAATATGAAATCATTAAGCCTGCTTTTTTCAATAAAGATGTCAGCTTAAATTGGGGAAAAGGAAAAGCACGCCGAGGCTTTGATGTGGTTCGATATACAATAGCTAATGATGTTATCAAGGACATTTGTAATATCTCCTTTGATACCAGTGATAAAAATAGCATTAGTATTCAATCCATTTCTAATAAATTGAAAAATCCAGATATTCTAAATCATGCTAGAAGTTGCTCTATTCAAGATAAAGGAGAGTTTCATCAAAGACAACTTGGCAGTTCATGGGAATTGTTTTCAGAAACCTGGGAAAGCTACCAATGTAAATCTTGGAATACCGCGATTAAAAATATTCGTGATAAACTCGTAGCCCATCTTGAATTGCAACGCGATAAAAATACAAATGCTTATACGCGCCTAAACCTTGAAGAAGAAGGCTTAAAGTGGTCTGATCTAGAAGAGGCTATCCAAATGATCGAGAAAATGGTTGTTAGTCTTCATTTAATAATAACTGGAAAAGGTTTTTCCGTAGATTCATTGGAAACATTGGAAGACGATGCTAAGGCTTTTTGGAAAGTTAATTAACTCACTAATACGGATCAGCACGGAATTACGGTGACAGTTTACTTAATATACTTAACCCTCATTCACTAAAAAACAGGGTTGGGATCAATTGACCTGATATAAGGCTCATATCATTTTTGAATCATGCCGATTAAGGTTGCGGCATGGACATAAATGCGATCGTTCAGGGTATCAGCATCTGGGCCATTCCGGTGGTGCTTGCTGTCGTATTGCATGAAGTGGCGCATGGCTGGGTAGCGGACAAACTCGGTGATGACACGGCCCGCTGGCTGGGGCGGCTGACGCTGAATCCCATCAAGCATATCGATCCGGTGGGGACGGTACTGATTCCGGTACTGCTGATCGCGGTGGGCTCGCCGTTTTTATTCGGCTATGCCAAGCCGGTGCCGATTAACTGGCGTAAATTGCGCAATCCCAAACGCGATATGATCTGGGTGGCGCTGGCAGGTCCGGTAACGAATCTGCTGCTGGCGCTGGCTTCAGCTGTGTTGCTTGCAGTTGCGGCTTCAATGCCCCCGGATCTGATCTGGATGTCAAAACCACTGGCGCTGATGTGTCAGGCTTCAATTATCATCAACCTTGTACTATGCATTTTCAACCTTCTGCCATTGCCGCCGCTGGACGGGGGCAGGGTGGCCGTGGGGCTGCTGCCGGGGCCTGCCGCATACCAGCTTTCCAGGCTGGAACCGTTCGGGTTCCTGATCATTGTTGCCTTGCTGCTTATGGGCATATTGCAAAAAGTGATCGGTCCGCTGATTTTTGGCGGCAGCCACTTGCTCATCGGCTGGGCTCTGGGAGGCTAAAAAGGTTGCCAATTCGCGGGCTTTTCGGTAGAAAGCGCGCCGCCCGTCAAAGGGTAAATTCACACACTATCTGATCCGTTGTGCCCGATTTGGGTGATAAGGTGGTGGAGGAAATAACAATCGGAGGACATAAATGTCTCAATTTGCAATGAAACAACTGCTCGAAGCCGGTGTGCATTTCGGGCATCAGACCCGCCGCTGGAACCCCAAGATGGCGCCGTATATTTTCGGCCAGCGCAACGGTATCCATATTATTGATCTTCAGAAAACACTGCGTATGGCCAATGAAGCCTATTCCTTTATGAAAGAACTCGCTGCCGCTGGTGGCCGCGTACTGTTTGTCGGCACCAAGCGCCAGGCACGCGATGCTATCCAAGAAGAGGCCAGCCGTTGCGGACATTTCTTTGTTAATCATCGCTGGCTGGGCGGCACGCTGACGAATTTTGCCACCGTGCAACAGTCTGTACGCAAGATGAAAGATCTGCAGCGGCAAAAGGAAGAGGGCGTCTTCGACCTGCTGACCAAGAAGGAAGGCCTGCATATGCAGCGGCAGCTGGACAAGCTGGAACGCTCGCTGGGTGGCATCAAGGAGATGATTCAGTTGCCGGACTGTCTTTTTGTTATTGATGTCCGCAGGGAAGAGCTGGCAGTCAAGGAAGCGCAAAAATTGGGCATTCCGGTTCTGGCTGTAGTGGACAGTAACTGTGATCCGTCCGGCATCGATTATGTGGTGCCCGGTAATGATGATGCCATCCGTGCTGTACGTCTGTTCTGCAGCAAGATCGCCGATGCGATTATAGAGGGCAGTGAGATCTGGCGTATTGAAAATGCGGAAAGCGATGAGGCGCTGGCAGAAACGATGGGTGCAGGTAGCGCTGAAGTTGCTGTTGAAGCTGTGCAAGAAGAGGCAGGGCAGGAGCCTGCTGCTGAGGCTACAGTTGAACCCAAAATTGAACCTGAAGCTGAAGAAATGCTTGAAAAAACGCCAGAGCCGGAAGCCAAGCAGGTCTCGGATGAGCCTGCCAAGAATGCTGCGGAGAGCAAAAAAGCGACCAAGAAAAAGGCCAATGCCTAAGCAACAAGCTTAACCAGTTCGTAATTGATTCGGAGGAAAAAAAGGAAATGGCTCAAATCACGGCAAGTGATGTCAAAAAACTGCGCGAGCTAACCGGCGCAGGCATGATGGACTGCAAAAAGGCGCTGAATGAAACCGGTGGCGATATGGATGCCGCCGTTGATTTTTTGCGCAAGAAAGGCCTGTCAGCTGCCTCAAAGAAGGCCGGTCGCGTGGCCGCCGAAGGCGTCGTATTGGCCACATCCACAGGCAATGCGGGTGTGATCATTGAGGTTAATTCAGAGACAGATTTTGTAAGCAAAAACAAGAAGTTTACAGATTTTGTTAAAGAGTTATCTGAACTAATTCTGCGTGAAGACCCCAAAGATGTTGCGGCCTTGAAGCAGCTTCAGTTTGATAGCGAGCATACCGTTGAGCAGACATTGTCGCAGCTTATTGCCACGATTGGCGAGAATATGGACATTCGCCGCTTTGAACGGGTGGAGGTGCCCGATGGCATTGTTGCGGCCTATGTGCACGGCATCGGTAAAATTGGTGTGCTGATCGGCATCAAGGGTGATGCTTCGGATGCACTGCAGGAAATCGGTCGCGGAATCGCCATGCATGTGGCTGCTTCCAATCCACAATATATCGGGCGTGTTGACGTATCTGCTGAAGCGCTTGAGCGTGAGCGGGCCGTGCTTTCCGAGCGAGCCGCCGCCAGTGGCAAGCCAGAGAATATTATAGACAAGATCGTAACCGGCCAGTTAAACAAGTTTTATTCCGACGTATGTCTGATGGAGCAGGACTTCGTCATGGACACAGATCTTACCGTGGGCAAAGCGCTGGCCAACGTCCAGACGGATGCAGAAGTGGTTTCGATGGCGCGCTTCCAGCTTGGCGAAGGTGTTGAAAAGAAAGAAAGCGATTTTGCCACAGAGGTAGCTGCGCAAGTCAATGGCTGAACCCCGAAAAAGCATCGTTTCCGTGCAGTCCTCCAGGTCACGCAAATACAAGCGTGTGCTGTTGAAACTGTCGGGAGAGGTGTTGATGGGGGACAGCGGATACGGTATTGATGCGGATACGGTCAATCGCCTGGCTTCTGAACTGGTAGCGGTCCAGCGCAGTGGTGTGGAACTCGCGGTTGTCATCGGTGGCGGTAATATATTCAGGGGCATGAGTGGTACTGCGGCCGGCATGGAGCGGGCCAGCGCCGATTACATGGGCATGTTGGCTACGGTCATGAATGCCATCGCGCTGCAGGATGCCATTGAACGTCATGGAGAAGTCGTGCGTGTTATTTCGGCCCTGCATATCAGGGAAATTGCCGAGCCCTATATTCGCCGCCGTGCCGTGCGGCATATGGACAAGGGGCGTATCGTTATTTTCGCAGCCGGTACCGGCAATCCGTACTTTACCACAGATACTGCTGCCAGCCTCCGAGCCATGGAAATTCAGGCTGATGTTGTGCTGAAGGGAACCAAAGTGGATGGTGTTTATACCGCTGACCCGGTGCGTGACCCGAAAGCCAAGCGCTATGACAGGTTGTCGTTTACTGAAGCTTTAACACGGAAACTTGCTGTGATGGATGCAACAGCCCTGTCTTTGTGCCGTGACAATCAGATGCCCATCGTCGTATTCAACGTCACGACCCCCGGTGATTTGCTGCGTGCTGTCGCCGGAGAACCTGTGGGTACGATTGTCCAGGAGGAAGAGAGCGATGTTTGATGCTGTTGAAAACAGGATGCAGAAAAGTATTGATGCTCTCAAGAGCGAACTGGCGACCATCCGTACCGGTCGGGCAAGTATTTCACTGTTGGATCATGTAAGTGTGAACTACTACGGCGCTGATGTGCCGCTCAATCAGGTGGCTAATCTGGCGGTGCCTGAGCCGAGAATGGTTACCATTGCTCCTTGGGAAAAAAATCTGATTCCCGATATAGAGAAAGCCATTATGAGTTCTGATCTGGGATTGAATCCTTCCAGTGATGGCGACATGGTGCGAATCGTATTGCCGGAGCTGACTGCAGATCGCCGGCGGGAACTGGTGAAACAGGTGAAACAGATTGGGGAAAAAGCAAAGGTTTCTGTCCGCAATATTCGCCGTGATGCCAACGACGATGTAAAAAAACAGGTCAAGGACGAGGGGCTTTCAGAAGATGAGAGCAAGCAGATGCAGGCGGAGATCCAGAAAATTACGGATCACCATATCACTGAAATTGACCAGATTGTAGAACATAAAGAAACAGATATCCTGACCATCTGATGCCAGACGCAAAGGTTATGCTGAATGCTCTGGTGCCCCGGCATGTCGGCATTATCATGGATGGGAATGGCCGCTGGGCTAAAAAGCACGGTTTGCCTCGTCTGGAGGGTCACAGACAAGGCGCGAACCGTGCCAGGGACGTCGTGGAATGGGCTGCAGATGCAGGCGTGAAACAGCTTTCCCTTTTTGCTTTTTCCACTGAAAACTGGGAACGGCCGGCTACGGAAGTCCGCGGTTTGATGAGCCTGTTGGCAACACTGTTGCCCAAACAGCTTCCTGATATGCAGAAGAAAGGTGTGCGCCTGCATGTGCTGGGGGATATCTCGGCTTTACCGCCGAAGGCGAGACGCGCCGTTGAGCGTGCCTGTCATGAGACCCGTGGCAATGGACGTATTGATCTGGTGCTGTGCCTGAATTATGGCGGCCAGCAGGAAATCATCGAGGGTGTGCGCAGGGCGGCCCGGTGGGCTGCGGCGCAGGCTGATCCCGAAGCGGCACTGGATACCCTGGATGTCAGTCGCTTTCGTTCCTTTCTCTGGTGTGATGGTTTGCATCCTGTGGATCTGCTGATTCGTACCGGAGGCGAAAGACGGATATCCAACTTCCATCTCTGGGATGCAGCCTATGCCGAATTATATTTCTGTGATATACACTGGCCAGATTTCTCGGAAGAAGATTTTCAGGGTGCGTTGGCGGATTTCGCACGCCGCGAGCGCCGTTTTGGCCGGATCAGCGAGCAGGTGACATCGCATGGCTGAACTGAGTAAGCGTATTGTGACGGGAATAGCTCTTCTTTCTCTGGCAGTAGCATGGTTTTTTTATGTGCCTGATCCCTGGTTTTCATGGATTCTTGGCGGTTTGGCCATTGTGGCAACAGTTGAATTGCTACTAATGATAAAGCTGCCGAAGGCGGGCCTGTTTGCGCTTGTTATGGCATTTGTCTGGGCCATGCTGATCTCTGGTGTTGGACTTATCTATGTACTTATGGCCGTTATGATTGGATGGACAGCGCTATTTGTCGCGACTGTAAAGGTAGAAGATATCAAGGAGCATTTTGCGAAGCTTGCCGCCGCACAGTGGATGCTGATCTGGCTGTTGCTTTTCGTTTCTGCTGTCGAAGCGCTGCATACACAGAGACAGGGACTTATTCTGCTCGCAGGCGCTTTTGCAGGGGTATGGGCAGCGGATATTGCAGCCTATTTTGCCGGCAGACGTTTCGGGACCCGCAAGCTTTGTCCGGCGGTCAGTCCTGGCAAGACGGTGCAGGGCTTTATTGCTGCTCTTGTGACCGGAACAGGAGTGGCGGCCATCATCTGGGTGTGGTGTCTTCCGCTGTCTCCGGAACTGGCGCTGGCACTGGGCATCATACTGGTGCTAACGGCTGTTCTCGGAGACCTGGCCGAGTCCGCATTGAAACGTGCCGCAGGTGTTAAGGACAGCGGCAGGCTGTTGCCGGGGCATGGTGGGCTGCTGGACAGGATTGATGCGCTGTTGCCGTCTATACCGGCAGTATCCGCATTGTGGATGGCACTGGCATAGATTGATGAAGCTTACGATTCTTGGCGCGACGGGCTCCATCGGCGCCAGCACCCTTAATGTCATGCAGCGCCACCCCGAGCGCTTCTCAGCTTATGCACTTGTGGGACATCGGAATGTCCAGCGTATGCGTGATATTGCACATCAGATCCGGCCGGAACGGGTAGTCATGACCGATCCGGAAGCAGCGCACGCCCTGCAAGGCAGCTTGCCGGATGGGGTGAAGCTCGAGGCAGGTATGGACGCTGCCATTGCCGCTGCGGAGGCGGCTTCTGTAGATACTGTGATGGCAGCCATGGTTGGATCGGTCGGATTGCCAGCAGCACTTGCGGCTGTAAAGGCGGGCAAACAGGTTGGACTCGCAAACAAGGAATGCCTGGTCACTGCCGGGCGGATATTCATGCATGCCGCGGAGCAGTCGGGCGCCAAAGTCGTACCGGTGGATTCAGAGCATGCCGCCGTGCATCAGTCACTGGCCGGGCATGACATTAATTCGATGACACGCATTATTTTAACGGCTTCCGGTGGGCCTTTTCGTGACCGCAATCCTGCGACGCTAAAAGCGGTCACACCGGAAGAAGCGGTTGCGCATCCCAACTGGGACATGGGTGCGAAAATAAGTATTGATTCAGCAACAATGATGAACAAAGCGCTGGAATTAATTGAAGCACGCTGGCTTTTTGGCGTTTCGCCCGAGAAGTTGTCTGCCATCATCCATCCCCAAAGTATTGTCCATGCTCTGGTCGAGTATCGCGATGGTTCAGTGCTGGCGCAGCTGGCCGAACCCGATATGCGTGCGCCTGTCGCTTATGCGCTACAGGCACAACCCAGACTTGAAACGGGTATTTCTCTTCTTGATCTAGCGAAGCTCGGCCGGCTTGATTTTCAGGAAGTTGATCAGGAACGTTTTCCTGCCATGCGACTGGTACAGACAGTTCTGAAAGGCGATGACTCGCTGGCGATTGCAATGAACGCGGCCAATGAAGAGGGCAACCAGGCATTCAGAAACAGGCAAATTGGTTTTATGGATATTGTGGATACGGTAGAAGAAGTACTTGGCCGGACCCCGAATGTCTCTGCCGATACGCTAGATGAAGTATGGGATCTGGACCGTACAGCACGACAGATGGCTGAAGAAGCAATTGCCGCATCAAGATCAGTTCACGCAAGTCGGACGGACAGGTAAGATGCGGCGACTTTTCCGGAGGACGCTCTGTTGATTGAAACCCTACATACCATTTCAGCCTTTGTGGTGGCCATTGCGCTTTTGATTGCGGTGCACGAATACGGACATTTTATCGTGGCTCGTAAACTGGGCATCAAGGTTGAGAAATTCTCTATTGGTTTTGGCCCGGCACTGTTTTCCTGGCGAAGCCGTGACCGGGAAGTGGAATACATCATCGCGGCCATCCCTCTGGGTGGATACGTCAAAATGCTGGGCGAAAATCCAGATGAGCAGCATGACGAGGCAAAACAGCAACTGTCAGATGAAGACCGGGCACGCGCTTTTGATGCACAACCTGTCTGGAAGCGGGCGGCTGTTGCTGTCGCGGGGCCAGGCTTCAATTTTCTTTTTGCTATCGTCGTTTACATGCTGATCGGTTGGATTGGGCAATTGGTCATGCCGCCTGTGATTGGCGCTGTTACGCCCGCATCTGTTGCTGAACGGTCGGGCATACTGGTTGGCGACCGAATAGCGCGCGTGCAAGAAACGCCGGTGCATTCATGGCAGCAGGTTGAGGAAATATTAAAACAGCAGACCGGGTCAGAAACCAGTATCGATCTTGACCGTAACGGTTTGCCTGTTTCGGTGCATGTCTATCTGCCGCAGGTGGCGGAAGACCCTTTGCTGGTTAATGTGGCTGATCAGTCTCTGGGTATCAACCCGGGGATGAAGGTTCTGGTGGACTCAGTTATTGATAATGAGCCCGCGTCCAGGGCAGGCCTTGTAGCAGGGGATGTCATATTACAGGTTGAGGGTGTACCGGTTGTGAACATCCGTGATTTCATTGAAGTGATCCGCGCGAACACGGGAAAACATATTACGCTGATTATACAGCGTAGCCAGACTCTTTTGAATATCAGCCTCGTGCCCGAGGCTGGCGGTGACGGATCGGGACGCATCGGAGCGCGTATGGCGGCACAGGCTGTTATTGACCCCGAACTTTACCGCATGGGGCTCTGGGAAGGGATTGAATATGGCTTCGGCCGCACCTGGGAGATGACCTCTCTAACGCTGCAGGTGCTGGGCAAGATGGTTACTGCAACGATTTCTCCGGACACGCTTGGTGGTCCTATCGCTATTGCCCAGTTGGCCGGCAAGACTGCCGAGTTGGGTATGGTGGCCTTTCTGACCTTTCTCGCTTTGATCTCGGTCAATCTGGCCGTGCTGAATCTGTTGCCGATTCCGGTTCTTGATGGGGGTCACCTGGTTTATCTGGGTATTGAAAAGGTATTGCGCCGTCCGCTGTCCCCCAGAATGCTGGAGCGAACGCAAATTGTTGGCATGGCGCTCATCATCATGCTGATGGTGTTTGCGTTTTACAATGATCTGTCACGCTTGTTCAGAGGTTGATATGTTAAAGTACAAGAGCGGCATGATTTGGTGCATCCTGATGTTGATGGCGGCTATGGTAGCTGCCGGTGAAAACGCAGTCGCACAATCAGCGCCTGCCGCAACCGTGCCGGTGACGATTCTTTCCATTGATGTCAGCGGCAACCGTTATGTCGAAAAGGACACCGTGCTTGCCAATATCCATTCACAGGTGGGAAAGGTGCTGGATCGGAAAACTATCAGCCGGGACGTGCGCCGGTTGTTCGATAGCGGTTTCTTCTCGGATGTGCATGTGGTGGGTCACCGCGGCACCGAGGGTGTGAAGATCGTTTTTGAAGTGGTGGAGTATCCGCTGATTGCCGAAGTAAAGATCCTTGGTAATGATGAAATTGCTGATAAGGACCTGAAGCCCAAGCTCAAGCTTAAGTCTGGCCGAATATTTAGTCCGGGCAATCAGACTGCCGACCGCAATATGATTCGCCACGATTATTTGAAGAAAGGCTATTATCAGGTGGATGTGGATATCCGTTCCTCAACCCGCAGTGACGGCCGTATTGATGTCGTGTTGCAGGTTGATGAGGGAGAGATAACGCGTATCCAGCGCGTACGCTTTATTGGCAACGAGGCCTTTTCGGACACTACACTGCGTGGTGAAATTGCTTCCAGACAGTCGGATCTGGTGACGTGGTTTACCGACCGGGATATTTTCGAACGCAAACGGCTAGCTGCTGATACACAACTGCTTATCCAGTACTATCTAGATCATGGCTATCTGGATGCAAAAGTGGAATCCACTCTGGTATCGCTATCAAACGACAAAACCGGTTTTGATCTTACCTTTGGTATCTATGAAGGGCCACAGTATCGTGTGGACAAGCTTGATATTCAGGGTGACCTTGTTCCTGACCGTGAAACCCTGTTTGAGACAATCGAGCTGGAAGAAGGGCAGATTTATTCCCTGACTGATCTGCGTGACACTATTGATGCAATAACCGAACGGGTAGGTGATGAAGGCTATGCCTTTGCCAATGTCACACCGCTATTCAAGCGTGATATTACCACGGACACCGTTTCCATCACGTTTGATATTGAAAAAGGACGCGAAGTGTATGTCGAGCGTATCGAGGTGGCCGGCAATCAGAAAACCGAAGACACTGTATTGCGGCGCGAGATAAGGCAAAACGAAGGCGCGCGTTACTCGGCCAGCAAGGTCAAACGCAGCAAAGAGCGCCTGAAGCGCCTGAATATGTTTGAGGATGTACGTGTTTCACTGCCCAAGGGGGAAGCGCCGGATGCGGTACATCTGAAAGTTGATGTTGATGAAAAAAAGACTGGCTCTTTCTCCATAGGTGGCGGCTACTCGCAACTGGAAAAGGCTTTTTTCACAGGTAAGATTGAAGAAAGCAACTTTCTCGGTAAAGGCTATACGGCTAATGCGAATGCCGAAATTGGCACCGTAACCCAGAATTTTACTACTAACCTGACCGATCCATACTTTCTGGACAAGGACATGAGTGCCTCTATTACCCTTTTCAAGACCCAGACAAAGCTGAATGAGATTACGCTTTATAAACAGGACAGTTTTGGCGGTGGTGTTGGCTTCAACATACCGCTAAGCGAGCATGCGGCTTACGGGGTTAACTATTTATGGAGCAGCACGGATCTGACGGATATCCCAGCCGGTTCCTCATTGATACTGCTTTCCCAAGCAGGCAAACAGATAACCAGTGAAGTTTTTCAGAAGCTAAACTGGGATACGAGAGACGCTGTTGTTGGAGCCCATCACGGGCATCTGGAGGAGATGAGTTTTTCTGTTGCCGGCCTTGGTGGTGACCATCGCTTCTGGGAGGCAGGAGCCTCAAGCACGGCTTACTTTCCAATAGGGGAAGATTATGTCTTGAGTCCGTCTGTGTCGGGAAGGTATATTATCGGCTATTCGGGGAGAGATGTGCCAATCTATCGGCGTTATTCGCTGGGCGGTATTGGCAGCATGCGTGGATTTGACTCGTTTGGTATTTCGCTGCGTGACCCTGTCACGGATGACGTGGTTGGTGGTGACAAACTGCTCAGGGCCTCGCTGGACTTTCTGTTCCCGTTGCCATATATGGAAACCAGCGGCTTCCGTGGTACTTTTTTTGCTGACGCCGGTATAGTATGGGGCGATGTGTCGACAACGGTAGGAGCGGCTTCTATCAGCATATCGGAGCCTTTTTCCTTATCCAGGGTGCGTGCCTCGATAGGTTTCGGTGTTGAATGGCTTTCGCCGGTCGGCCCTATATCTCTGGTTTGGGGCTTTCCGATCCGTACTCAGCTGGGTGACCGGGAAAGAAGTTTTGAATTTGCGTTGGGTAAAGGTTTTTGAGTTTATTTTATAGCTAAGGAGCATCGATATGCGTAACAAATTTGTCTGGTTGAGTGTTCTGTCGCTGGGTTTTGCGATTATATCTGGCGGAGGGAGCGCGGCAGCAAAGGAGTTCTCACCTCTGGCGAGCATGAAAGTTGGCATTATTGATGTCAAAACCGCCGTGGAAAATACAGCGGAGCACCAGAAAGGGCAGAAGCGGCTTGAATCGCTGAAGGCGAAAAAGTTGAAGGAACTGGAAAGCCTGCGCTCAAGGATTTCGCAGGCCGAAAAGGATTTGCTTGGGCAGTCCATGGCCATGTCACCGGATCGTCTGGCGCAGAAACAGCAGGAGTTGAAAGAACTGCGCAAGGACTTCTCGCGCAAGCAGCAGGATGCACAGGAAGAGTTGAGCGCCAGCAGCAACCGGCTTGCCCAGGGTATTTTGGGCAAGTTTTTCAAGATCGTGAAGGACTATGGAAAGAACAACAAGTTTGATCTTATCCTGCCAAAGTCTGCGGTGCTGTATTCGGGCCCCAAACTTGATGTGACAGCAGACATCACTGAGCAACTGGACAAAAAGAAATAGCCCAAATGCCTCCTGAAAAAGCGATTGCGCTTCAGGATATCGCTGAACTCGTTTCCGGCCGCCTTGAACATGCCCGTGCTGAGATCAGAATCACGGGCGTCAACACACTAGAGGCTGCTTCTTCACAAGAGGCTTCTTTTCTTGCCAATTTGCGGTACAAGGCTCAGCTGAACTCATGCCGTGCGGCCGTTGTGTTGTTGAACGAGGATACAGCTATAGAAGCGCCTCGTCCGGTGATTCGGGTGAAAGATTCCTATCTGGCATTTGCACTGCTGCAGCGCTATTTCCATCCGGATCAGACGGCTTCCGGATTTCGCCATCCTTCGGCCTGTATTGATGAAACTGCAACTCTAGCCGATGATGTGGATGTGGCGGCCACTGCCGTCATCGGCGCTGGTGTTGCAATCGGTAGTGGGACGCGCATTGGGGCCGGTTGCATCATTGGCCGGGATGTTATAATCGGGGAGCGATCCACGCTTCGCGCCCATACAGTGGTGGGTGAGGGTTGTGTGCTAGGCAACGATGTTAGCTTGCAGTCAGGCGTGGTGATTGGTTCCGATGGTTTTGGCTATGCCTGGAATGGCCAGCAGCATCTAAAAATTCCACAAGTTGGCCGTGTTGTCATCGAGGATGATGTGGAGATCGGCGCCAATACCTGCATCGACCGCGGTGCAATTGGTGACACTGTCATAGAGCAGGGTGCCAGATTGGATAACCAGATACAGATCG
This sequence comes from Mariprofundaceae bacterium, assembly GCA_046756985.1. Taxonomy (GTDB): domain Bacteria; phylum Pseudomonadota; class Zetaproteobacteria; order Mariprofundales; family Mariprofundaceae; genus JBHHXG01. The sequence goes on from JBHHXG010000013.1 coordinate 14,402, forward strand.
GGCATAACGTAAAAATCGGTGCCTACAGCATTCTGGTCAGTCAGGTTGGCGTTTCGGGCTCAACAGTAATTGGCCAGGGTTGCCAGATTGGCGGACAGGCAGGTGTGGCGGGGCATATTCATATTGGAAACGGTTGCAAGCTTGCCGCCCGGACAGGTGTTATCAGTGATCTCGAAGCAGGAGGCACTTATGCCGGTATACCTGCTATGCCACACCGTGACTGGTTAAAGATATCATCGCTGTTGCGGAAGCTTCCGGAAATGTGGAAGGCCATCTGCAGTCATTGAAGCCATATTCGTTTTCTTAAGGCCATGGAGGGGAAATCATGTCAATGCTGAGCATAGAAGATATCATGGAGCGTCTGCCGCACCGTTACCCATTTTTACTCATTGACCGCGTGCTTGATTTTGAAATTGAGAAATCTATACGGGCAATCAAAAATGTGACCTTCAACGAGCCCCAGTTCATGGGTCATTTCCCGAGTCATCCGGTTATGCCGGGTGTATTAATTGTCGAGGCCATGGCTCAGGCAGGTGGCATGCTGGCCTTTCAATCGACCGGTGGTGGCGAATATCTTGTCTATTTTACCGGGATTGATGGCGTTCGTTTTCGAAAGCCGGTTCGGCCCGGTGACCAGCTTATTTTTGAAATGACCTGTCTGCGGCACAGGGGGCACATGTGGAAATTGAAAGGCGAAGCCTTTGTTGATGGTGAGCTGGTTTGCGAAGGAACCCTGATGGCTGTGCTTGTACCCAAGGAGGATGCATGAGTTTTCATATCCATCCGACTGCCATTGTTGCTTCAGAAGCGCAGGTGGATAACGATGTGATCATTGGCCCTTATTGCGTTATCGGTGCTGAGGTGCGTATCGGCAAAGGTAGCGAATTGATGTCACATGTCGTAATTGCAGGGCGTACAAGTCTCGGCGAAAACAACCGGATTTTTCCTTTTGCCAGTATCGGTCATGAACCCCAGGATTTGAAATATCACGGTGAGGCTTCAGAAGTCATCATTGGCAATCAAAATACGATTCGTGAAAATGTAACGGTTAATCCTGGTACTGAGGGTGGTGGTATGGTCACACGGATTGGCAATGGCAATATGCTGATGGCCTATGCCCATGTTGCACATGACTGTATTCTGGGTGATAACGTGATTTTGGCGAACTGTGCAACGCTTGCCGGGCATGTGGAAATTGATGATGGCGCGATTATCGGCGGACTTGCTGCGATCCATCAGTTCGTACGTATTGGCCGTTATACGATGATGGGTGGCATGTGCGGCGTGAACAAGGATGTGCCGCCATACTGCCTTGTGACAGGGGGCTACCGTGCCGGACTGGGTGGTCTGAATCTGGTGGGCCTGAAACGCCAGGGGTTTTCACTGAAGCAGGTTCAGCGCCTGAAAGAAATGTACCGGATTCTGTTGCAGGAAAGCGGCAAGCTGGACAAACGTCTTGATGAGGCGTCTGGCGTCGCCGGCGACGATTCGCATGCACAACATCTGCTTGAATTTGTCAGAACTGCAAAGCGTGGCGTGACCATGCACGGCCGTGAATCAGAATAATCTGACGTGATATTTCTGTGGCGGTAAAAAAAATTGGCCTGATTGCGGGTTATGGAAGTTTTCCGCTGGAGATGGCCAAAGAGCTGACCGCCAGGGGTATGGAAGTGCATGCTGTGGCCGCACGGGAGGAAACATCCCCAGAGATTGAGAATCTTACTGCCTCGACCTGCTGGCTGCATGTGGGTCAGGTTGGGGGAATGATCCGGGCGCTGAAAAAGGCCAGGGTTTCCGAAGCCCTGATGGCAGGCAAGGTGCGTAAACTGCATCTGTTCCGGAATTTCAGGCCCGACCTGACTGCGATGAAGGGTCTGATGCGTCTATCAGACCGGCGCGATGATACGATCCTCAATACGATTTCGGATTTACTACTTGAAGGCGGCATTACGCTCTTACCGCAAACCGAATTTGCCGGTGATATGCTGGCGGGCTCAGGTCATTTATATGGCCCCAAACTGAACAAGAAGCAACTTGGCGATATCGACTTCGGTATTAAACAGGCCAAAGTTATTGCCGGTATGGATATCGGACAGACCGTGGTGGTGCAGGATCAGGCCGTACTGGCTGTCGAGGCGATTGAGGGCACCGATGCGTCTATCCAGCGGGGCGGCGATCTGGGAAGCGGTAAGGCTACTGTTATCAAGGTTGCCAAACCGGATCAGGATCTTCGTTTTGATGTGCCTGCCATCGGTCCGGATACGCTTGAAACCATGCACCATGCGGGATGCGCATGTCTGGCAGTGGAAAGTGGCAAGACGCTGGTGCTGGAGCGCATGCGATTCGCCAAGTTGGCCGAGAATCACCGGATTATGGTATATGGCTTTACTGTCGAGACAGCATCGCAGCGCTGATTTGTTATGCAACGTATTCTGATCAGCGCTGGTGAAGTCTCAGGCGATATCCATGCCGCCTCTGTCATTCAGGCCCTGCAGAAGCGTATTTCCAATCTTGAAATTTACGGCATCGCCGGCCAGAACATGCAACAGGCCGGTTGTAAGGTATTACACGACTTACACGAGCTGAACGTGATGGGCTTGGGGGATGTGGTACAGGCTTTGCCGCGTATCCGCCGGGTTCAGAAATCAGTATTGGACTGGTGCAGGGGCCAGCAACCGGACTTGGCGATTCTTGTCGACTTTTCTGGGTTCCATATGCGTTTGGGGCGGCAGCTTCGGCATATGGGGGTTCCCGTTATGCATTACATCGCACCAAAGCTGTGGGCATGGGGAAGTTGGCGAACAAGAACGCTTCGCAAGTCCCAGGACCAGTTAGCATGTATTCTTCCGTTCGAGCCGGCATGGTTTGCAAGGCACGGTATTGACGCCTCTTATGTGGGTAATCCAAGCGCATTTTCCTGCCGGAAAGGCTGGTCATCCGACGAGTTAAAGGCCCGGCTGGGGCTGCCTTCCGAATCCAAGCTTTTAGCTTTGCTACCGGGCAGCCGCCCCAAAGAACTGGAGCGACATGTGGGATTGCTGGCTGAAGTGTGGCGTGAGGTAAGGCGTATGATGCCGGATATACATGGCGTGCTTCCTCTGGCTCCCGGCGTATCCAAACAGCTGGTTTCTCCTCTGACACAGGCAGGCGTGTTTACTGTGAACCGGACGAGCGATGGCTATGCATTGCGGGCCGATACGGCAGTAGCGGTATCCGGTACGGCAACACTGGAATTGGCCTTGTGGAACGTACCCTCTGTACTGATTTATCGCGGTTCGCCAATGATGATTTTTCTGGCCCGACGGCTGGTGGACACTCAGTGTGCAGGTCTGGCCAATATTCTGCTGGATGATACCCCTGTTATGCCCGAACTGATTCAGGAAGAATGTACAGTTCAGAATATCATGACCGAACTTCGGCCATTACTGCAAGACACAGCGGCCGCAACCGCACAGAAGAAAGAATTCACTCGCCTGCAGCAAATGCTGGGCGATCGCGATCCGGCTAGTGATGTGGCCGATATGGCTGTCCGTATGATTTCCTGAAGCCGAGAAAGAACAGGCTTTTCTTGACCGCAAATCGCCAATATTCATAATGCGCGCCTGTTTTAAACAGGAATGCAGTGCAGGCATATCCGAACAATGGAGGTGATCATGCATCGGCAGTGGGTTGTGACATTGCAGAATCTTCCCGAAGCCGGACAGAAATGGTCGGCTGATATGCCGGCAGACCTGCTTGAGAATACAGGAGTAGGTGCTGTGGATGCGCTTTCCGGACTGGATGCAGATGTGCACTGGGAAGCCGAGCTTGTTCCTAACGGTGATATGTATCGCCTGAATGGATGCTGGCACATGAGCATGAAACGCCATTGCAGCCGTTGCTCGGGTGATTTTATCTGGCATCAGGATGGGCTGACAGAGCGCTGTTTTCACATGGTCGGGTCATCTGGGGTGCAGCATGTGTCAGATGACGAGGCCGGTGATGGCGGGTATGATGTCATCGCACCCCCAGGAAATCTGGACCTGGTGGATGTATTGCGTGAAGATGTCTGGCTGGCATGGAAGCCGGATGTGATTTGCAGTGAAGATTGCAAGGGGCTGTGTCCGCAGTGTGGTTGCAATCTGAACAAGGTGTCATGCGCATGTGCACAGGAGGCGGGTGATCACCCCTTTGCTGCCTTGCGCGGCTTGAAGTTGAATTGATGGTATTTCACCAACTGGTGAAAGGAGAAAAATATGGCAGTTCCAAAGAGAAAAACCAGTACATCGAAGCGCAATATGCGTCGTTCGCACGACCGTGTGAGCGTGGCCGGTATGAGCGAGTGTCCCGACTGCGGTGAAATGATGCGTCCGCACCATGCATGCCCGCACTGCGGTTTTTACAAAGGCCGCGAGGTAGTAACACAGGAAGAGGCCTGACCTTTTCGTGAAAGGAATCCACAGGGATTTCCTCTCCCGTGTCTGAAGGGAAAACATCCGATACTGCGCCAGGAACAGTTCGCATATTGGCTGATGGCCATGGCGGTGATCACGGGCCTGCTACCGTTGTTGAAGCCCTGGCTATGGTGTTATCCGGGGGGATATGTACGCCTGACAGCGTTGAATTGGGTGTTGTGGGCCGTGAGGATGCACTGGTGCCCTTATTGCAGCAACATGGTATTGCTGACCGGGTGAAATTTATCCCGGCCACGGATGTCGTGGAGATGGATGAATCGCCTTCTGTTGCCCTGCGCCGGAAAAAGGATTCATCTATTCATGTGGCCGCCCGCATGGTGCGTGACGGTGAATGGGACGCGCTGATAAGTGCAGGGAATACCGGTGCGTTGATGGCCATTTCAAAGCTGATCCTGAGGATGCTGCCAGGCGTGGACCGACCGGCGATTGCCTCCGTTGTTCCTGCCATTGGTAACTATACCTTGCTGCTTGACGCTGGCGCCAATGTCGATTGCACGTCCGAGCATCTGTTACAGTTTGCAATCATGGGTTCATGTTATATGCAGGCAGCCGAAGGGATTGCATCGCCGCGCATTGGCCTGCTGAATATTGGCAGTGAGGACATTAAGGGTACTGATATCATCAAATTGACAACGAGCAAGTTGCAGGACTCAGATCTTAATTTTATCGGCAATGTCGAGGGAACGGATATTTTCTCCGATCGAGTTGATGTTGTGGTTTGTGATGGTTTTGTCGGTAATGTAGCTCTGAAAACAATGGAGGGGACGGCCAAATTTCTGTCGCATCATCTAAAGGCTGAACTGACTTCCAATATCATGGCGAAAACAGGGGCGGTACTAGCCAGAAATGCCCTGAAGAGGCTCAAGGACACGATGAATCCGGGTGAATATAATGGCGCGCCGCTGCTTGGCCTGAATGGCATTGTTGTGAAAAGTCATGGCTCTGCCGACGCCCATGCCTATGCCTGCGCGATTGACGTGGCTCACCGGCAGGTTGCTTCGGGGATGAGCCGGCATATCGTTGAAGCCATGCATGCGCGGGTGGAAGGCTGATGCCAGCAGTACATATTACCGGTCTTGGTGGTTATCTTCCTGAACGGGTGTTGAGCAATCACGACCTGGAGTCGCTCGTTGAAACCACGGATGAATGGATCCGTGAACGGACGGGTATTAGACAGCGGCACATTATTGACAAGTCCCAGGCAACATCGGATATGGCTGTCGCTGCTGCACAGCAGGCACTGGACGATGCCGGTCTGAATATCAGCGACATTGATGCACTGGTCGTAGCGACCGCTACCCCGGACATGATTTTTCCGGCTACTTCCACGATCGTGCAAGCCAAACTGGGTGGTAATAGCTTTCCTGCCTGGGATGTACAGGCGGCCTGCTCGGGATTCGTGTATGGCCTGGCGCATCTGGATGCCATGATGCGCGCCGGTATCTTCCGCCGGACCCTGTTGATTGGCGCTGAAGCGATGACACGGATTGTAGACTGGACAGACCGTTCCACCTGCGTGCTGTTTGGTGATGGAGCCGGCGCTGTTGTTCTTGAGGCAAGGGATGAAGAAGGCGGCATTGTCGGTTCAGTATTGCATGCTGATGGTAAACATCGAGATTTGCTGATGGCGGAATATGCGCATCGGCATGGCAGCCCGGATGCGCCTGCTGAAGAAAGGGCCGATCTGCATGTGGATTCAGCCGGCGTGGCCGCTGTTGAAATGCAGGGTAATGAAGTGTTCCGTATGGCTGTGACCATGCTTGGCAAGGTTGTGAGCGAAGTACTGAAAGCGCATGAACTGGAACAGGGTGATGTTGACTGGTTGATACCGCATCAGGCCAATCTTCGCATCATTCAGGCGACGGCGAAAAAACTTAAGCTTGATATGAAGCATGTTGCAGTAACGGTAGATCAGCACGCCAACACATCAGCGGCCAGTGTGCCGCTGGCGCTGAACAGCATGTATCGCGAGGGACGTTTCAGTGCAGGACAATTACTGCTTCTTGAGGCATTTGGCGCCGGTTTTGTATGGGGTGCAAACCTGTTGCGCTGGTCGAAATCGTAAAAAAGGTTGGCCGTAATGGAAATTGTATTTTTGTTCCCGGGGCAGGGCGCACAATCAAAAGGTATGCTGGATGCGTTTGTCCGCAGCGATGAATCGCCTGTTGTGCAGACACTCGAAGAGGCATCTGATGCATTAGGCTACGACATGGCTGCGCTGGTGCATGAAGATGCTGAAGACAAACTGAACCGGACGGAATATACCCAACCGGCGCTTTTGGCTGCCTCAATCGCTATTTGTCGTCTGTGGCGTCATCAGGGCGGTGTTGAGCCATCGCATGTGGCTGGACATTCTCTGGGTGAGTATTCCGCACTGGTGGCTGCGGGCAGTCTTGATTTTACAACTGCTGTTCAGCTGGTGGCCTTCCGTGGCAAGGAGATGGCGGAGGCTGTGCCCGCCGGTGAAGGCCGTATGGCTGCGATCCTGGGGTTGGATGATGAGGCGATTTCCAATCTGTGCGGTCAGGCCTCAACGGAACAGGAAAAGGCATGGCCAGCAAATTTTAACTGTCCCGGTCAGCTGGTGATAGCCGGTCATGCAGCGGCAGTTGACCGTGCTATGGAGGCAGCGACAAAGGCTGGTGCAAAAAGAGCTTTACCACTGGCTGTCAGCGCACCTTCCCATACCCCTCTGATGCAGCCGGCAGCCGATGCAATCAAAGAAAAGCTAAAGGATGTTGACCTGAAAGCCCCTGCCTGTCCGGTATGGAGCAATGCAGAGGCAGCACCATTAGAGAGTGAGGACAAAATCCGTGAAGCGCTGGTCAGGCAACTGGTGACACCGGTACGCTGGACTGAAATCATTCAGCGGATGCGTCATATGGGTGTAAGCCATGGCGTTGAAATGGGCCCGGGAAAGGTGCTGACAGGTCTGGTGAAACGTATTGAGCGGGATTTTCTGGCTTGCCCGACGTTTTCTCCGGAGCAGATGAAAAAGAGCCTTGAGCAAATGCATCCAGGAGGATGAGTTATGAGTGATAAGCCCGTTGCACTGGTCACCGGCGCAAGCCGGGGTATTGGCTTCGTCGTTGCCGGAGAGTTGGCCAAGGCTGGCTATGAGCTGGCCATTTGCGGCACGCGCGAACAGACCATCCAGCAGGCCGGCACGGCTTTGGAAGCACATGGGATTGAAGTGCTGGCACGCGCGGTAGACGTATCCGATCAGGGGCAGGTTCAGTCGTTTGTGCAGGATACGGCCAAGCATTTTGGCAGGCTGGATGTGGTGGTAAATAATGCCGGCATTACACGCGACATGCTGTCCATGCGCCTGAAAGCCGACGACTGGCAGCAAGTGATTGACACCAATCTGTCGTCGGTATTTTACACCTCGCAGGCAGCATTAAAGATGATGATGCGGGCCAAGGCTGGTCGCATTATTAATATTTCATCCGTAGTGGCCTCGATGGGCAATCCCGGACAGATCAATTACTGTGCCAGCAAGGGGGGGATTGAGGCATTGACCCGTTCCCTGGCACGTGAAGTCGGATCCAGGGGTATTACCGTGAATGCCGTCGCTCCAGGCTTCATTGCCACGGATATGACAGCCGAACTGGGGAAGGATGCCGAGCTGAAGCTGACGGAGCAGATTCCTCTGGGGCGCCTCGGTCAGCCAGATGATATCGCTGCAGCGGTGGTGTTTCTTGCCGGTGACAAGGCGGCATATATCACGGGTCAGGTTATCCATGTAAATGGCGGTATGTACATGTAATTTTTCACTGATGCCGGATACTGAACATAAAGTATGGTATCGGAATCATTTACAGCTTGTGCGCTCCTGTTCCCTGTGATAGAAGCCGCACATCATTCACTTTAGGAGGGCAGAATGTCTGCAGAAATTGAAGCGAAAGTCATTAAGATCGTTGCTGATCAGCTGAATGTTGATGAGAGCGAAATCAACCCGGATTCATCCTTTGTTGATGATCTTGGTGCTGATTCCCTCGATACCGTTGAGCTGGTGATGGCATTTGAGGAAGAGTTCGGTATCGAGATACCTGACGATGATGCCGAGAAGATTCAGAGCGTGCAAAACGCTATCGATTATATCGCCGCCAAGGCTGAATAAAACACAATGACGCAACGTGTTGTCGTAACCGGCGTCGGGCTGGTTACGCCACTCGGCACTGGCACGGATCTTACCTGGAAAAATCTACTTGAAGGTAAATCCGGCATTCGCCGGATTACCCATTTTGATGCCGAGGCCACGGGCATGACGGCTACGATTGCCGGTGAGGTTCCGGATTTCGACCTCGAGACTTATGTGAATAAGAAAGACGGCCGCAAGATGGATACCTTTATCCACTACGGCATTGCGGCTGCCCAGATGGCCCTGGAACAGTCCGGGCTGGAAATTACGGATGCCAATGCCGAGGGGGTTGGCGTAATTATCGGTTCGGGCATTGGTGGCATGCCAGCCATCGAACGAACGATGCGCGCCTATGAAGCAGGCGGTGCACGAAAAATATCACCGTTCTTTATTCCGATGACCATCATCAACATGATCTCCGGCTGGGTATCGATGCTGACTGGTGCCAAGGGGCCGAATTCGGCAACGGTAACTGCCTGCGCCACCGGCACCCACGCCATTGGCGATGCCTTTGAGATTATTGCCAGAGGTGATGCTGATGCCATGATTGCCGGTGGTAGCGAGTCCTGCATTTGTGAAATGGCCGTTGGCGGTTTTTGTGCTGCCAGGGCGCTTTCCACACGTAATGAAGAACCGGAAAGAGCTTCTCGTCCGTGGGATGTGGAGCGTGATGGTTTTGTCATGGGAGAGGGTGCTGGCGTGCTGATGCTGGAGTCGCTTGATTCGGCAAAGTCCCGCGGTGCGGAAATTCTTGCTGAGGTTATCGGCTATGGCATGTCCGGGGACGCCTATCATATGACAGCACCGGCCCCGGGAGGTGAGGGCGGCGCACGGTGTATGAAGGCGGCGCTGGATACAGCAAGGATCAATCCCGAAGACGTTGATTATGTCAATGCGCACGGCACATCCACACCGGCAGGAGATATTGCCGAAACAGAGGGCATCAAATCCGTTTTTGGCGAGCATGCAAAAAAGATGATGGTTTCATCGAGTAAATCGATGACCGGTCATCTGCTGGGTGCGGCTGGCGGTATTGAAGCGGCGTTTTCAGTGCTGGCCGTGCATCATGGCGTTGTGCCGCCAACAATCAATCTGGACAACCGGGATCCGGACTGTGATCTTGATTATGTGCCACATACAGCCAGAGAAGCTGACATACAGGTTGCCATTTCCAATTCCTTCGGCTTTGGCGGTACGAACGCATCCGTGCTTGTCAGGAAATTCGTCTAGGCATACGGCGGCTGTTCTGACAGCCAAACTGTTCACACGAAAATTAGAGTGGCCCGCTCATGCGCCGACAGCGCATGATGTCTTTGCGCATCGTCCCGACCAGTTTTCCGCTTTGCTGGAGGATTCCGGTGGTTCCGGCTGCCAGTATCTGGTTTCCCGTGAGGGTGAGCAGCTGTCTGTTAACCCAGCGTCAGAATCTCAGCTATTTTTCAGTCAGTGGAAGCAACGCCTGCCGCCCATTGTGGCGGAAAAAAATGCCGCCAGGGCGATTCGCTGCCTGATTTATGCCGCCTATGAGGCAGGTACATTGTTGGAGGTATTACCCGAGCCCAAAACCTCCCCTCCAGCCACGCTGTTGTGGCTGTTGTTTCCTGTCTGGAGCTGTTGCTTTGCGCCTGAGGAAAAAGCTGTCTATATATGTTCCGGCCTGAGTGAAGCGTATCTGGATGCGGCGGAGGCGATACTGCGGAGTACAACATCTCGGAAGACGTCATCGGTACCTGTTGTTAATCTGGGGGAGGTGTCCGTCAGCGATCCAGACGAGTACAAACAGGCTGTGTTGCGTGTAAAGGACTATATTCGCGCCGGCGATGTCTTTCAGGCCAATATCGCTCGCTTCTGGAGCGTAGCAATGCAGAAAAAACAACTGCCGGGCCTCTACGCACAACTCAGACAGGTAAATCCGGCGCCATTTTCGTGTTTTGTGCGGGTCGAGGCGGGAGATGACAGGCTTTATATTGTCTCGTCTTCTCCAGAAAGGTTGTTCCGTGTGTCTGCAGACGGCACGGTTGAGACAAGACCGATTGCAGGTACGCGCAAGCGGAGCAGTGGTATACAGGATGATCGCTTGCGGCAGGAATTGCTGCTGTCGGACAAGGAGCGAGCCGAACACATCATGTTGCTTGATCTTGGGCGCAATGATCTTGGGCGGGTATGCCAACCGGGATCCATCGAGGTCAATGAACGCATGATCATTGAACGCTATGCGACTGTGCAGCACATTGTGTCCAATATCCGTGGCAGATTAAGGGAGGGAAAAGATGTCGTAGATGTTTTTTGCGCCATGTTTCCCGGCGGTACCATCACCGGTTGTCCGAAGGTTCGCTGCATGGAGATTATTCACGAGTTGGAGCCGGGAGCCCGCGGTCCCTACACCGGTGGTGTAGGCTATGTGGCAGGGGATGGGAGTGCTGACATGAACATACTGATTCGCACATTCTGGCATTGTCATGATACTCTGCATTGGGCGGCAGGCGCGGGTATTGTTGCGGATTCTTCTCCTGAACACGAGCTGTGTGAAACAGAGCACAAGGCCGTCGGCCTGCTGCATGCGCTTCATAATAAAGGGCGGCAGTTATGAGCAAAAACGGCAGACGGGGACCCAACTGGTTTTTACGCATGCTCAACCGGCTTTTCTGCCGCATCTGGCACCGTCTTCCTAAGGGTGAACATGGCTTGCCTGATGGCCCCGTTATTCTTGTCGGTAATCATATCTGCGGCGTTGACCCGCTGCTGGTGCAGGCATCCGTTAACCGGCCACTATGTTTTCTGATGGCCAGAGAATATTACACTGGCATGTCATATCTGAAGCACTTTTTCGACGCTATCGGGGTCATCCCTGTCAACCCGGGTGGTGCGAACAGGCACGCACTGGAAGAAGCTATTGAAGTTGTACGCCAGGGGAATGCTCTGTGCCTGTTTCCTGAAGGGGAGGCAAATCCAGTTATTCCACTGCATCGCATCCTGCCGGGAGCCATCGTCATCGCCATGGAGTCAGGCGCGCCAATTATTCCATTCAGGGTAAGTGGTGTCTGGCCATTTGATCATGTGCATATCTGGAAACAGTTCCTTGTCCGCAACCGGGCGCGTGTTGTTTTTGGTGAACCACTATGTCTGCCTGAATCCGTGTCGGGAAAGGGAACTGTACGGGCAGGGGTGGAAGCCATGGCCAAAGCCCTGCGCCATGTACCAAAAGGGCGGTCTCTTTAAGTTATTCGCGCCCCATGCGCATGGCAAAATCTTCCGGATAGGAAGCGTTGGCCAAGGCATCATCATATTCAACAAGGTCGGATTCCACCAGTTGCTGCAAATGTTGGTCGAAGGTCTGACTGCCGTAGAGCGTTGTACCCTCTTCCATGGCCCTGGGGATTTCACGCCAGCGATCCGGTTCAAGCAGAAAATGCTTGATCACAGAATTTTTGATCATGATTTCCAGCACGACGATGCGGCCTTTTCCTGATTTAAGTGGAAGCAGTTTTTGTACAATAATGGCGCGCAGGTTTTCCGACAGGCGTTCGCGGATGGCATCCTGCTCATCCAGGCCGAAGGAGGACAAGATGCGTTGCATGGTGCCGATTGAGGTGGTGGCATGCACGGTTGCCATCACCAGATGGCCGGTTTCCGACGCCTGCAGCGCCAGCCGGATGACTTGCCGATCACGGGCTTCACCGGCGACAATGACGTCAGGCGATTCACGCAAGGCGTCGTTCAGTCCCTGCGCATAGGTCAGGACGTCGCGGCCAAGCTCCCGCTGGCAAACGGTGCCCTTCAGATTGGAGCCATAGCGGTATTCAATCGGGTCTTCAAGCGTGACGGCATGCACCGGACGGTGCTCGATCACATAATTAAGCATAGATGCCAGTGTTGTGCTTTTGCCCGAGCCGGTGGCTCCGGCCATCAATACCAGCCCGTACCGGTAGTCTGCTATTTGGCGGATGACAGGAGGAAGGTGCAACTCATCAAAGCCCGGTATCTTCTGTGGAATAATACGCGCAACGATGCCGTAATTGTTATTCGTGCGCATCACGTGGACACGGAAGTGTGCTACGTTCTCCAGAGAATAGTGAAAGTCGAAATTATGGATGGCTTCAAAATCTACATCTTCCGCAAGGTGCCTTGACAGGTGCTGGACCATCTCCTTGACCAGCTTGCGCGGCGGTTCCGTAACCTTGTCAGGCGAGACGGTGACGATTGAGCCATGGATACGCATACGCACACGATCGTCTGTACGGAGAATCAGATCAGAAGCCGCATGCTTGTGTGCAGCCAGCAGAAGGTCGTCGATCAGATGCCAGTCAGCCATCAGATTTTAAGGTCCGATGAGTCCATGCCGGATATCTGGTCGAGATCAGTGCGGTCGTCTCCACCTTCAAGCTTGGACATTTTGATCTTCAACCGGAGATCGTTGACCGCATCGGACTGACGTAAGGCTTCCTCTTCGGAGATCTTGCCGGATTTCCACAACTCCAGCAGATGCTGGTCAAAGGTCTGCATGCCGTAATTTTTTCCTGCAGCCATGGCTTCCTTGATTTCGGTGATATCCCATTTGCTGATCAGGTCTGACACACGAGGCGTATTGATCAGAATTTCAATAGCGGGCATGCGTGCACCATCGGGCATTTTGACCAGACGCTGAGAAAGAATGCTCTTCAGGTTCAGCGCAAGGTTCAGACTTACCTGCGGCTGAGACTCCTCCGGAAAGAAGTTCATAATGCGCTCCAGGGCCTGGTTGGCGTTGTTGGCGTGCAGCGTCGACAGGCACAAATGGCCGGTTTCAGCAAAGGTAAGCGCATGTTCCATGGTTTCGCGGTCACGTATCTCACCAATCAGAATCACATCCGGAGCCTGGCGTAGCGTATTTTTGAGCGCCTCGTGATATTCGTGCGTATCGGTTCCGATTTCACGTTGCGTGACGATGCATTTTTTGTGTTGATGGACGAACTCAATGGGGTCTTCAACGCTGATGATATGGCCCGCCTGGTTGCTGTTACGGTGATCGATCATGGCTGCCAGAGAGGTTGATTTACCACTGCCGGTCGCACCGACCATAATGACAAGGCCGCGTTTGGTCATGGAAATGTCCTTGAACACCTCCGGCAGAGCCAGCTCGTCAAGGGTGGGCACCTGTGTTTTGATCTGACGGATGACCATGCCGGTATGACCACGTTGCCGGAAAATATTGACACGAAAACGTCCAAGATCCGGGTAGGCAAGGGCGAGGTTCATTTCATAATCATTGGCAAAGGCTGCACGCTGCTTTTCGCTCATCGTTGAGTTGGCCAGTTGTTCGCACTGCACCGCATTCAGCGGTTCCTGTTTTACGGGGTAGACAATACCCTCAATGCGGTAGGCCGGAGGCATATCAGTGGTGATATACAGATCCGATGCATCCTTTTTCACCATCACCATCAGCATTTGCTTGATCGAAAGTTTTTGTACGGGTTCGTTGGCACTCATATTTTAACCTCTGCAAATTTTGTGGCAGCTAGACAGCGCCGCCGCCAAACAGTTTCTTGTTATTGGCCTTTTCAAGCGCAGCCTGTTGTGTGATTTTGCGAGCCTTCACCAGTTCCTGCAGATTGCTATCCAGCGTCTGCATGCCTTCACGCTGCGAGGTCTGCATGACCGAAACCATCTGTGGCACCTTGTTTTCCCGGATCAGATTTCGGATAGCAGGTGTGCCGAGCATGATTTCGAAAGCAGCGACACGACCAGCGCCGTCTGCCGTCTTCATCAGTGTCTGGGAAATCACCGCCCGTAATGATTCGGAGAGCATGGAGCGCACCATGTCCTTTTCGGCTGCCGGAAATACATCAATGATGCGGTCGATTGTTTTTGGCGCAGAGGATGTATGCAGTGTGCCAAAAACCATATGACCGGTTTCAGCAGCAGTCAGTGCCAGGCGAATGGTTTCCAGATCGCGCAACTCACCGACAAGAATCACATCCGGATCTTCGCGCATAGCACTTCTTAGTGCATTGGCAAAGGAGTGCGTATGCGGTCCAAGCTCACGTTGCGATACCAGACAGCTTTTCGACTTGTGCACGAACTCGATGGGATCCTCAATGGTCAGAATATGGCCCCGTTCGCTCTGGTTGCGATAATCCACCATGGCAGCCAGTGTGGTGGATTTACCCGATCCGGTTGGTCCGGTAACCAGACAGATACCGCGAGGCGTCATCGCAACGTCACTGAATATCTCAGGCGTTTTTAACTGCTCAAGAGTGAATACTTCATTCGGAATCACACGGAAGGCAGCGCTCATGCCGCGATTCTGTTGAAAGGCATTCACACGAAAGCGGGCGATATCTCCCAGCGAGAAGGAAAAATCCAGCTCAAGATGTTCCTCGAACATTTTACGCTGCGTGTCATTCATGATGTCGTAGACCATGGCCTGCACTTCCCGGGCTTCGATCTCCGGCATCTTGATGCGGGTCATGTCGCCATGGATACGGATCAGCGGCGGTTCGCCGGAAGATACGTGCAAATCCGAGGCGTTGTTTTTGACGGTGAATGCAAGCAGTTCGGAGACGTCCATGATTCCTCCCTTGGTTTAGTCTTCCACTAGGAAGTGAGCATAGGAGGCAAGCGTGCTTGCCGCAAGCCATTCAACAGTAACAGGGATCACTGCAGCCGAGCTTGCATCCCAACAGTCATATGTAGGTTTCCCTGTGCATCAACAACCAGGCCATCCATATGCTGATCTTCCAGCAGGGCAAAGCCTCTGGTGCCCAGTACAAACAGGGCAGTGCTCCATGCATCTGCAAGCATCGCATTGTTTGCAATGACGGTCACGCTCTGGCTTTTGTCGGCGGGCCAGCCGTTTTTCGGATCAAGGATATGATGATAACGCCTGCCTTGATCGATAAAAAAGCGTTCGTAGTCGCCGGAGGTGACAACGCTGACGTCTCCTTCAAGCTCAAGTGTGGCCAGAATCTCTCCCGGCTGTCGCGGATGTTTGATGCCAATACGCCACGGCCGTTCTCCATGCCGGCCAATGGCGCGCAAATCGCCACCGGCATTGATCAGGGCATGGTTGATGCCGTGAGCCTTCAGTGCCGCAATACCACGATCAATGGCATAGCCCTTGCCAATACCGCCAAAATCCAGTTTGGTCTGCGGGTGCAATCGCAGCCACGTATGTGGGGGTGCATCGGCCCTGCGAATCCTTTCTGGTCCGGTGCCTGCGAGCGCTTCCCGGATTTCATTTGCTGTTGGCGGCTGGTTGCGTTGTGACTCGCCGGAAAAACCCCACAACAGGCTCAAGCCGCCGAGGGAAGGGGAGAAGGCGCCGTGGCTCTTTCGTTCAATGTCTCTTGCCTGGTCCAATAACGCTGACACGGCTTCAGGTAATAGCACCGGCGAGTCGGGTGTACTGGCATTGAATGCCTTGACCTCATTTTCAATATCACCATAAATGGTCAGGGTATCCGCCGCCTGCTGCATGGCCTCGCTGGCGGCCTTGATGGCCTGCATGGCCTGTTCCCGGGGAGCGCCATGAATGGTGAATTCCACCAGCGTGCCCATCATAAAACGGCTTTCGCGCACATCCTCCGTTGCCGGAGAACAGCCGAACAGCAGCAAGCAAAACACTAATGACAGCACGATCCTCATGCAGCGATTGTGATGAGCCGATATGATTGTGCAAGGATACACTTGCAGTATTTTTGCGGAAGTAGGATAATTCTGGTATAGATTAAATTGGCCGGATAAATTGATCTGGCCAAACAAGAGGTTGCTAATGTCCCTGATATTAACCGAAGCCGCTGCCAGCAAGATTGCCGGCCTGCTGGAGAAGGAAAGCAATGATGCCCTGCATCTGCGCATCTTTGTGTCCGGCGGCGGCTGCTCGGGCTTCCAGTATGGTTTCACCTTTGATGATGCGATCAACGATGCTGATACCGTGGTGGAGAATCATGGTGTCAAACTGCTGGTGGATCAGATGAGTCTGGAGTTGCTGGATGGCTCTGAAGTGGACTATCAGGAATCATTGCAGGGGGCATCCTTTGTTATTCGCAACCCCAACGCATCTGCCACATGCGGCTGTGGAAAATCATTTACACCGGCCGAGTCCGGAACAGGCTGTGCCAATGCGGGCTACTAACTGATGTCTTCCACGGTTACGGAGCCTCAGGGCTCCGTTTTTGGTTCCGGGGATGCGGCAGACAGCGTAGCGCTGGGTATCAGGGGGTTGTGTAAAACCTATGATAACGGAAATGTCGCCTTACGTGATGTTAGCCTGACGGTTCCTCAGGGCAGCTTTTTTGCACTGCTGGGCCCGAATGGCGCCGGCAAAAGCACATTAATCAATGCTCTGGCCGATATCGTGCGTCCGACATCCGGCGAGGCCCGTCTGTTCGGCCATGATATGTTTCACGATAAGGCCTGGTGCAAGCGGCGCATGGGAGTTGTGCCGCA
>JBHHXG010000014.1:0-31183 GCA_046756985.1 Mariprofundaceae bacterium
GAAAGCAGGTGGCCACCCACCTCAGGTGAATTTACAGCAATATAGGGACTCAACCGTCGATTCACATTACTTAATTCAAGAAAACCAACTTCTGAAATCCTCATAACCAGCTTTTATCTGAACAACGCTGGGCGTAACCTCCCACCATGTCTGAGAT
This sequence comes from Mariprofundaceae bacterium, assembly GCA_046756985.1. Classification (GTDB taxonomy): domain Bacteria; phylum Pseudomonadota; class Zetaproteobacteria; order Mariprofundales; family Mariprofundaceae; genus JBHHXG01. The sequence goes on from JBHHXG010000014.1 coordinate 158, forward strand.
CGCCGTGGCGCTGATGCATTACCCCGTGCTGAACAGCAAGGGGGAAACGTCCACCACGGCGATCACATCCATTGATATTCATGATTTTGCCCGCAGCTGTGCATTCTATGATGTGGCGCCGGTCTACATCGTGCATCCGGCCGAGGGCATGCATGCGCTGGTGAATGATATGCTCGATTACTGGCTGGAGGGTGAAGGAGCCAGGCGCAATCCGGCCCGCAAGCAAGCGCTTCAATCGCTGCGTTTGGCAAAGAGCCTCGAAGAAGTGTTGCAGGACAATGATTTTCACGTCTGGTACACGTCGGCAAGCCCGCCGGACGGGCGGACAACGGTCATCGGGGAACTGCAAAACATGGCCGAAAAGCATCTGATTGTTTTCGGAACCGGGCACGGCCTGGATGCCGATGCGTTGCCACAACCGAATGGATGGTTGTCACCGATTGAAGGGATAGGTAAAGTGCGCCACCTTTCTGTAAGGGCGGCCCTGTCGATTTATCTGGACAGGATGAACCACTGAGGTTGGAGGCATTTAACCATGCGTGCTTTGGATGATGTAACGAACGACCAGTTGCGTAGTGATATTCCCACGTTTCGCGAGGGCGACACCGTGCGTGTGAACGTGCGCGTTGTAGACTACAAGGATACCAAGAAGGGCGTGGAGAAGCGTGAGCGTCTGCAAGCCTATGAAGGCATTGTCATTGCCCGCCATAACAAGGGTATTTCCAGCAGCTTTACCGTGCGCAAGATTTCCAGTGGCGTTGGTGTGGAGCGTGTGTTCCCACTGCATTCGCCGATGCTGGAGAGCGTCAAGGTGGTGCGCCGCGGCCATGTGAACCGCGCCAAGCTTTATCATCTTCGTGAACTGCGCGGCAAGGCTGCCCGCATCCGCGAACGCCGCCAGTAATTCCGCCGGTAGCGCGGATGGGCGCGATGTGTTGAACTTGAGGGCTCCTGACGGGGCCCTCAGTGCGTTTTACAGACGATTGACAGGAATTTAGAGGATTTAAGATGAGCGAGCGTACGGATTTCTTCCACAATGATCTTGACGATGCGCCTGTGGTTGCGGCCATTGCGGCGGAGCTTGGCCGCCAGCAGCACACACTGGAGCTGATTGCCAGCGAGAACATCGTATCCAAAGCTGTCATGCAGGCACAGGGCTCGGTCATGACCAATAAATATGCGGAAGGCTATCCGGGACGCCGCTATTACGGCGGCTGCGAGCATGTGGACAAAGTTGAGGCACTGGCACAGCAGCGCGCATGCGAGCTGTTTGGCGTCAAACATGCCAATGTGCAAGCGCATTCGGGTTCGCAGGCGAATATGGCCGTGTATATGGCCGTGCTGGAGCCGGGCGATACGATCATGGGCATGGACCTGTCTCATGGCGGGCATCTGACGCATGGCTCACCGGTCAATTTCTCAGGCCGGCTGTATAATGTTGTTGCCTATGGCGTGCGTGAGGATGACGAGCGCATTGATTATGACGAGATGCAGCATATGGCCAACGAACACAAGCCGAAAATCATCATTGGCGGCGCATCGGCCTATGAGCGGCCGATTGATTTTGCCCGCATGCGTGAAATCGCCGACTCGGTTGGCGCAATTCTGGTGGTGGATATGGCGCACTATGCCGGCCTGATTGCGGCAGGCGTTTATCCGAGTCCGGTGGGTCATGCGCATGTGATCACAACCACGACGCACAAGACGCTACGCGGTCCCCGCGGCGGCATGATCCTGACCGATGACGATGAGCTGGCGAAGAAGATCAATTCGCGTATTTTCCCCGGCATTCAGGGTGGGCCGCTGATGCACGTTATTGCCGCCAAGGCCGTGGCCTTTGGTGAAGCGCTGTCCGAACGATTCAGGCAGGACCAGAAGCAGATCATCGCCAATGCCCGGGCCATGGCTGCGACATTGAGTGAAGGTGGTCTGCGCATTGTCTCCGGTGGTACGGACTGCCATATGTTCCGTGTCGATGTGCGGCCGCAGGGCATTACCGGCAAACAGGCCGAAGAGGCGCTGGAGGCTGCCGGCATTACGACGAACAAGAACACGATTCCGTTTGATCCTGAATCGCCGTTTATCACCAGCGGCATCCGTATCGGCACCGCGGCCATCACCTCCCGTGGCATGGGGGAAGAAGAGGCCCATCTGATTGGCGAGCTGATTCTCAGAGTCCTTGCCGCGCCTGAAGATGCGGCAGTGCACGATGTCGTGGTGGATGAAGTGCACAAGCTGACCAACCGCTTTCCGATTTACGGAGACTGAGCGGCGAACGACAGGTAGCCAGCGCATGCATTGCCCCTTCTGTTCCAATGACGATACGCGCGTGATTGATTCACGTGTGGTTGAGGATGGCGCGGCAGTGCGGCGCAGGCGCGAATGTGAGGTCTGCGGCAAGCGTTTTTCCACCTATGAGCGTGCCGAACTGCGTCTGCCGCTGGTGGTCAAAAAGGATGGCACGCGTCAGGCCTTTGATGTCGAGAATATTCGCACCGGTATGCAGAAGGCGCTGGAAAAACGACCGGTATCGGCGGAACAGCTGGAACAGGGTGTGAACAGCATCCTGCGGTCCGTGCAGGAACTGGGTGAAGCCGAGATCCCTTCGGCAACCATCGGGGCGTTTGTCATGGAGCAGTTGCAGCGCCTTGATGGTGTGGCCTATATTCGTTTCGCTTCTGTGTACCGTGAATTCAAGGATGTCGATGAGTTTCTGGCTGCTGTAAAGTCGGCCATGGGAAAGAAGGAGTAAGAGCATGACTGTCAGGATCGCCGTACTGCCGGGTGACGGTATCGGACCGGAGATTGTTGCCGAGGCACTGAAAGTGCTGGATGCGCTGAACCGCCATTTTGATCTTGATGGTGAATGGCAGGAGGCGGCAATTGGCGGCGCAGGCTACGATGAGAGCGGAGACCCGTATCCCGAAGCAACGCAGTCCTTGGCCAAAGCAAGCAATGCGGTGCTGTTGGGCGCGGTTGGCGGGCCGAAATGGGAGCCGCTGGACAAACCGTTCAGACCGGAGGCCGGATTGTTGCGTATCCGCGCCGATCTTGGTCTGTTTGCCAATTACCGTCCGACCCGGGTGCACAGCCAGCTTGTCGATGCATCTACACTCAGGCCGGAGGCCATTGAGGGCGTTGATATCCTTGTTGTACGTGAACTGGTGTCCGGGATCTACTTCGGACAGCCGCGCGGCATCGAGACGCTGGAGAATGGTGAGAAGCGCGGTTTCAATACGCTGGCTTATACAAGCAGCGAGATTGAGCGCATCGCCCGCAAGGCGTTTGAGGCGGCAAGGCTGCGCAGGGGCAGGGTTTGCTCGGTGGATAAGGCCAATGTGCTCGAATCGACCGAATTATGGCGCGAGATCGTTACGGCGCTGCATGCACACGAATTTTCAGATGTCGATCTGTCGCATATGTATGTGGATAACGCGGCCATGCAGCTTATCCGTAACCCGAGGCAGTTTGACGTGATTGTGACAACGAATATGTTTGGCGATATTTTATCCGACGAGGCATCGATGCTGACCGGTTCAATTGGTATGCTGCCGAGCGCTTCCATCGGTGAAAAATACGCCATGTACGAGCCGATTCATGGCTCGGCGCCCGATATTGCCGGACAAAATATTGCCAATCCGTTGGCGACGATTCTGTCGGCGGCCATGATGCTACGTTTTTCGCTGAATCGGGCCGATCTGGCGGATAAAGTGGAGCAGGCCGTTGAAGCGGTGCTGGATGATGGCGTACGTACAATCGATCTGGCCAGTCAGGGTGAACCGTCAGTGTCCTGTTCAGAGATGGGTAATGCCATATGCGAGCGCTTGGTGTCATTGAAGGAGAAAGAGCTATGAGCCGTGCATTTCTTCCCAAAAAGAATGGCTATCGTATCGCCGTGGTCGGTGCAACCGGTACGGTCGGACAGACCATGCTGGAGATTCTTGACGAGCGCAGCTTTCCTATGTCTGAACTGGTTCTGCTTGCCTCAAGCCGCAGCGCCGGCTCCAGAATCGAATTTAAGGGCAAGGAATATGTTGTGCAGGATCTGGAGCGTTTTGATCCGGTTGGTATGGATATTGCACTATTTTCCGCCGGTGGCGCCACATCCAGGGAACATGCTCCCCGTTTTGCCAAGGCGGGATGTTATGTGATTGATAACTCCAGCGCCTGGCGTATGGATGAAAAGGTTGCCCTTGTTGTTCCGGAAGTGAATGCAGAGGCGCTGGAAATGTCTCGCAAGGGCCGCATCATTGCCAATCCGAATTGTTCGACCATTCAGATGGTGGCGGCTTTAAAACCGTTGCATGATGCTGTTCCGATCGAACGCGTTGTCGTTTCGACTTATCAGGCGGTTTCCGGCGCCGGTGGTCGGGCCATGAATGAACTGGCCGGCCAGACACGTGACCTGCTTAACGGTCGGGAAACGGGCGTAAACGCGCTGCCGGCACGCATTGCATTCAATGTTATTCCGCATATCGATGTTTTCCTTGACGACGGCTATACCAGGGAAGAGCAAAAAATGATCGAGGAAACAAAAAAAATTATGCAGTCCGATATCGCCGTAACAGCGACCACGGTGCGCGTACCGGTATTTTATGGTCATTCCGAGGCGGTGAATGTGACCTTCAGCGGTCCAATGGATGCCAAAACGGCAAGAAAACTGCTTGCCGACGCCGACGGCGTATGCGTTATTGATGATCCAAAGAGCGAGGATTACCCCATGCCAATGGAGGCTGCCGGCACCGATCCGGTCTGGGTTGGAAGGATCCGTAATGACAAATCTTGCCCTAATACCTTGCACTTGTGGGTTGTTGCTGATAATGTACGTAAAGGTGCGGCTCTAAATGCCGTTCAAATAGCGGAAATCCTGATTCGCCGATTATGAAAAGAAGGCGTTTCGGTAAGCTAGGCGGAGGAGGCAAGCATGCGTAATCGGGTTATGCTTGGTTTGTTGGCGGTTGCGGGATGGCTGTTCCCCATAGTCGGGGCGCATGCGGTTTCGCTTGGAAAAATTGATGTTGCCAGTCATTTGGGCGAACCATTTTTTGCCGAGGTTCCGCTCATGCTGGATGCAGGCGAGAATGTTTCCAGCATCTTTGTTGAACTGGCCTCTCCGGCTGATTATCGCATTTTGGAAGTTTACCGCGACCCTGCCCTGAACGTGATCCGTGCCGATGTGGAAAGCGATAGCCGTGGTGTGCGGGTCGAGCTGAGTTCACGTAATGTACTGGAAGCACCTTTCCTTAATCTGGTGCTGAAAGTGCGTTATGATCGTGCGACTCATTTTAAGAAGTTCCCGATTTTCCTGGATTTACCAAAGGCGATTAAGCCTGTTTTGCGCAAACCGCTACCGACTGTTTCGGCCGTGGCGCCAGCGGCAGGCGTTGAAGAGGCCGGTGCGGCGGTAACTGCTCCGGCTGTCGCAGAAGTTGAGCCCATAGAGACAACGGCAAAAGAGACCAAGCCCGCCTTTACGCCATATTCTGGCTGGTCGCGTACTTCACGATATGGTCCGATGGTTTATGGCGATACCGTTTCAACAGTGGCCGAGCGCTTGCGCACCGATGACCGCTATACCCGTAATCAGGTCATGGTGGCGCTGTTCGAAAAAAACCGCCGCAAATTCGACCAGGATAATATCAACCTGATCAAGGCAGGTACTTACCTCGATGTGCCGGCAGCCGCCGAAGTTGAGCGCATCAGCGTCCAGCAGGCAAACAGTGTCATTGCAGAGCATGAAAAGCGCTGGAAGGAGCTGGTCAAGCAGCCGCGTTATGCAGCTGTGGCCGAAGCGCAGCGGACAAGGTACAGCAAGCGCGTTCGTGTCGGTAAAGCAGCCAATGGTGTTGCTGCTACGCCGATTCCTTCTGAAAAGGCACAGGAAAAGGACGCAACGGCGACCGTTTCCGAAGAGAAACCAGAAGTAGAAGTATCTGAGGGCGCTGCCGATGGAAAGGCGAGCGAAGCTTTCAAGGCGCTGCAGCAGCAGAATGAAGAACTGCAGGCCAAGCTTGCCGAAAGTGAGCAGAAAATAGCCACACTGTCGGCAAAGACCGCAGACGCAGATGCCGCGGCCGCCAATGCACGTATCAAGAAGCTGGAATTGCAGCTGGCCCGTTTACAGTCAGAACTTGATGAGGCTAAGGAAGATGTGGCATCGGCAGGTGCTGGCAGTAACTGGCTGACCTATGCGTTGGCTGTTGTCATTGTGCTGCTGTTGGGCCTGGTTGGTTTTCTGATGCGCAAGGAGCGCCCGCATCCGGCTGCTGTGGCGGCAGGAGCAGCGAGGCCGCCAGTGGAGGAAGCCCCGACAGAGGAACAGCCGGTGGAAGAAGTGGAAGAAGTTGAGGTAGAAGAAGCGGCTGCTGAAGCTCCTGAATCCACCATGCAAATGGATACCGGAGAAATGGAGGATGCCTTCACCGACTCCGTTCCCGAACTTACCGAGTCAGATACCGCTGAAATGGAAGCCTTTAGTGAAGCAGTGGAAGAGGAACCGGATGCGAATGTAGATTATATGGCGGAAGCAGATGTTTACCTTCGCTATGGCATGGATGACGAAGCCCTGCAACAGGTAAAAATGGCCCTGCGCTTACAGCCGGATAATGCCGATGCCCACATCAAGCTTGTTCAGATTCTGTATGCCAGTGGCGACTCGGCAGGCGTGGACGCCGCCGCAACCGAAGCAGCTGCGGTTCTGGCCGGGGAGGACCTTGATCGCTTCACACAAGCTGTGGATGCCCTGGGCCAGGAAGGCGCAGGAGCAGCGGAGGGCCAGCTTGAGGATACGCTCCCACCAACACTGGACGTTGCCGCCGCTGAAGAAGGCGCGGCTGAAGTTGAAACTGCTGCGGACATGGATGTAGGTGGTGAAACCGAAACGCTGGCTGAGACGCTGGATATTTCAGACATTGAATTACCGGAAGAGGAGGCGGCGGCTGCCGAAGCGCCAGAGCCAGCCGAATCATCTGTCGAAGTTGAGACCACTGTAGATATGCCTGTCACCGAAGGGGAAGAAGAGGCTCTGGCGGAAGAAGTCAGTGAACCCGAAGAGATCGCCGCGCCTGAAGTGGAACCTGCCGAGGAGGCGGCTGCCGAGCCGGCTGCAGAAGAAGAGGAACAGGTTGAGGTGATTACAGAGGATACCGGAGGCCTGGATTTTGATCTGTCAGACATCGAGTTGCCCGGGGAGGAGGTTGCCGGGCAGGGCGGCGAGCAGGGTGAAGCCCAGCTTAAAACGGCGGATCTGGAAAAAACAGTACTCATGGACTGGTCGCGGGAAACCGCTGTTGATTCGGGTGAAATGGATATTGAAGGCGAAAGTGGCGCTGAAGAGCCGGCTGTGGAAGCGGAAGCTGAGGCTCCTGTCGCTGATGAGGAAGCCGCGGCGGCGGAAGAAACAGCTGAGGAGGTTACAGCAGCCGGACCCGACATGCTGGATCTGGATGCCAGCGATCTGGGTCAGGATCTGCCTGAAGCCCCCGATGAGAGCGAGGAGGCCGGTGAATCAGCCGATGATTTTACCAGCACCATCCAGACCACACTGACGGATATCAAACTGGACAAGGAGCAGGAGGCTGATTTCACCGCAACGGGAGAGCATGACCTTCAGACCGGCTCCGAACCAGCGGAAAGCGAAGCACGGGAAACGCCACCGGCCGATGCATCACCATCGCTGGAACAGGAGCAATCGGGGGAAGAAGAGATCGCCCTTGATTTTGATCTTGATGATGAGGCACTGGATGCAACGCAGCAACTGGACAGCTTGTTGAGCGAAATTTCCGACGAATCGGAAAAGGAAGACAAATAATTCGCATGTCTTGCCCCCGCAACTCGGGGTGAATGTCTGAAAAACACACATGCCGTATAATTCAGAGTTTTTTTATCACTGCCATTTCCTGGCACGGCTAATATTTGGTCTAGGTTTTTTTGCCGCGGCCATTTTTTCTCAACAAGCTCTGCTGGCAGTTGTACAGTGCGTGGTGGGCTGTATCATTCTCCGCTGGCTGCAAGGAGACTGGAAAACAGTCACACAGGCGTGGCGTATGCTGCGCTGGCTAATGATCCCGATCATCCTTCTTCACCTGCTTTTTACGCCGGGGACAATGCTCTTCGCCGGGTCTCCGGTTATGCTCAGCAGTGAAGGTTTGCGGCAGGGCATCTGGCTCAGCCTGCATCTGGCGGCAATATTTCTGTCAGCGCTTATTGTGGCACGCATGTGGCTTCGTGAGGAGTGGCTGCATCATATCTGTGCCATGTCCATACCGGGAAACCGGCTGCATGCGCATCTGATGCTGCTATATCCACTTCAGCGCAATGTATTGGCCCTGATTAGGGCGCACCAGATGCGATGGCGGTTGCATGGTTCCATGTCTACTCTGGGGCCGGTAGCCATGGCATTGCTACGGGCAACCATTGCCAGCGGCAAAGCGCAGGCCAGAGCGCTGTGGTTACGCTGGCACGATGATATACATGAGGCTCCATCCAGGTCAGTCACGGCGCCTGCAGCACCTGTTAGCATGCTCGGTTCGTCGTGTTGCGCTCTATTCGGAGGCGCCTGGTTTTTATCCATCTGGCTGCTATGAGTGGAGAAACAGAGATCCAGAGAATTGCCATGGCGCTGGAGTTTAATGGCAGGGATTTCAGTGGCTGGCAGTCGCAGGACAATGCACCGACCGTGCAGGCTTGTGTGGAATCAGCTCTGGCTAGCATTGAAGGCAATGCAGTCAAAACCATTGCCGCCGGGCGTACTGATGCCGGGGTGCATGCTGAGGCCTTGCTGGTACATGCAGATGTGAATGCGGCACGCTGGAAATGCTCACAGCGAGCTTACACGCATGGTGTGAACAGTCATTTGCCCGATTCTATCCGTGTGGTCGGTGTACGCGGCGTGAGCACAGATTTTCATGCACGTTTTGATTGCCTTGAGCGGGTCTATCGCTACCAAATATGGAACAGACCCACGGCTCCGGCCCTGCAGGCATGGCGGCACTGGTGGATGCCGAGGGCACTGGATATTAATGCGATGCAGCAGGCAGGTCGATTGCTTCTCGGCGAGCATGATTTTGGCGCTTTCAGAGCGGCTGGCTGCCAGGCGGCTTCGGCTGTCCGTGAGCTCAGGCAACTTGATATCGAGCAGCAGGACTACTGTGTACTGATCCATGTCAGGGCCGATGCCTTTCTTTATCACATGGTGCGCAACATGGTCGGTAACCTTGTGCAGGTCGGGATTGGATCGTGGCCACCTGAGCAGATCAGTATCTTACTGGATTCAAAGGACAGGACATGCGGAGCGGCAACGGCCCCGGCGCACGGACTTTATTTTACAGATGCCGCCTATGCGGATTTTTGTGCCAGGGATTTATTCGGTCAGGGGTGTTGATCATTTAACTGTCGCCAGCTTACGGGGGCCTATGCCGCCGGCTTGCGGGCGGATTGCAGCCTGGCGATACATTCGGTGAGCTTGGAAAGCGTGACAGGCTTGTTCATCAGTTCCACCTGATATTTACCCACTTCCTGCAGCCTTTCTTCTTCACCATAGGCGGTGATCATGATGATGATAATGTCGTTATTCATATCGCGAACGCTTGCCACCAGTTCCAGGCCGTCCATTTTCGGCATGCGGAAATCGGTAATAAGCATGTCAAAATGTTCATCCTTCTTTGAAAAAATCTCGAGCGCCTGCTGGCCATTTTCTGCGGTTACAATGTCGTGCTTCATGCGTGACAACAATGCAGTATGAACATGCAGCACTTCCGGACTATCATCCACCAGCAGGATGCGGCAGGGCTTGGGTTTGGCTAAGGTTTTCTGCTTGCTGTGGGTGCCTCCGGAACTTGGCTGTGGTGCAGGCCTTGCTGCGACAGCTACCTGATCCGGTGGAAAATGGATGGTGATACATGTGCCTTCTCCCAGCTTTGATTCTACATCAAGTGATCCATGGTGATTGCGGACAATACGCTGAACCATGGCCAGCCCAAGACCGGAGCCACCCTGAGCGCTTCTCGAAGTCCAGAAGGGCTTGAATATCTTGTCGATATTCTCATCAGCAATGCCCTCGCCATCATCGCAAATCTGAACACACAGCGTCGATTCACTCTCAGCCGCCAGCTCGTGCTGATTATCCGCCTTGATATTGATGCGAATATGGCCGGTTTCGGTAATGGCATGGCTGGCATTATGAATCAAGTTCAGAAGAATCTGTTCAACTTCCGTAATATCGATGCGGATGCGGGGCAGGGGTTCAGTGATGCTGCAATGCAACTGTATATGCGCCGGCAGTTGCAGGCGGGCCAAGCCGATAATGCTCTCCAGTGATTCCTTCAGATCAGATATGTAGTCGAGGCGCTTGGTCGGGTCACCGCTTTTGCCCAGGCTCAAAAGGTGCGTGATCATTTCCGAACCACGCTCCCCGGCCTCGATAATAAGCCCAAGCTGTTCCTTGGTGGTCTTGTTTTTGGTGCCAAACTGCACAATCTCGGCATTGCCCATCATGTTGGTCAGCACGTTGCGAAAGTCATGCACGATGCCGGCAACCAGCGTTGACATATAGCCCTGCTTGCGCGCCTGATCCATTTGCGTCAGCAATTTCTCCCGTTGCGTAATATCAAGCATGAAACAGACACCGATCCATTGCCCGCGCCAGCGCAGGCGGCTGACCTGACACATCAATTGCAGAATCTCGTCATACTTGTCGCGACCGCGGATATAGAACCGGTGCGGCTCATGCTTTGGCGTCTGCAATGCATTACGGCAGCAGTTGAGCATCTCGTCGCCGTCTTCCATCAGAGCCAGTATGTCCACCTGCTCACCGATAAGATGCGTGTGCGAATCACGGTAGACCGTGGTCATGGCGGCATTGGCATACAATATTCTGGGCATATCGTGATCGTCAAAATCATAGGTAAAGACCGGCAGAGGACCCTGATCGAGCAGGCTGAAGGAGGCCCTTTCTGCTTCATCCTGTGCCTTGAGTGCGTTTTCTGCTTTTTCGCCGATCAGATAAACATAAAGCGGGATGGCCAGCAGGCCGGCGAGTTGCCAGAATAATAGCGTTTTATCCAGTTGGATGTGCATATGCGTCAATGTAATGATGCTGACAGCCGTCAGACCGAGAAAACTCAAGGCCTGCGTGTATAGCAATAGAGCATTACCGAAGCGGAAGCCATTACCAAAAATAATGACGTAAAGCACAAGATAGAGCCCACTGGTCTGGCCACCATCCATAAGAATACCGAAGCTAACGACAAAGACGTCGAACAGCGGTGAAAACAGCATGCGGAACGCCGATAAGGGTCGACGCTTGATGGCAGCAAGGCTCAGGGCATTGTAAAGAAAATAAGCCGCTACGACAGGCAGAAAGATGGGGGCATAAACATCAAACAGGACAGCATGTGTATATAAATAGGCCAACCCGGCAAGTGCAAAGCCAAAGCGGGCCCATGTCTGCTGGAGCTGGTTGCGGATAATGGAATCGCCGCCCGGCTGGTTACGATTGATAAGCCAGTTCTGGATAATGTACTGCTTCAGAAGCTCCCTCCTCATGTGGCAATGCTGGCATTTTCAGCACCTTCCGCCTCAGTTTGCAACCTAAGGAAGCTCTAAACAAGTATTCCGTTCTGAAAGCCGCTGTAATGGCCACGTGAGGTTTGATTTAGCGCTTCCCTGACTTTTCCAACAAATGCCAATGCTCTCTGAATAATATATGGGGGGTGCGATTGCGCTGGCTGATTGTGTTAGGCTTCGTCACTGTTATTAGTCGTAAGCTATCATCTGGAGTGCCATTGTGCTGTATGTTGCTGTCCGGGCTGCCCGCCGTGCCGGGGATATGATTGCCCGTAGTTTTGATGAACGTGATGGCCTGGATATTCGTCAGAAAGCGGATCGGGACTTTGTTACCGATGTGGATAAGCGCGCGGAAGCGGGCATTATCCGCGAAATCCGGCGGCATTATCCGGATCATGGCATTGTGGCCGAGGAGTCGGAACGCGTAAATTCGGGTGCCTCTGTGCAGTGGTATATTGATCCACTCGATGGCACCACCAATTTCATTCATGGCTATCCTCATTTTGCCGTTTCGATTGCTGCCTGGCGTGATGGCCGCCCATTGCTTGGTGTCATCCATGACCCCATGCGCAATGAGACCTTTGAAGCACAAAATGGCTCCGGTGCTTTTCTGAATCGCCGCCGGCTGCGGGTAAGCAGAGAGGGCAAGCTAGCCAATGCGCTGTTTGCCTCGGGTCTGCCACCCTATCGCCGGGAACATCTTGAGATGTTTCAGAAGCGGATGCATGCATGCATGAAGGCGGCTGATGGCCACCGCCGTAGCGGTTCAGCAGCTCTGGATCTTGCCTATGTCGCCAGTGGCCGTCTGGATGTCTACTGGGAGGCAGGGCTTCGGCCCTGGGATATTGCAGCCGGTATCATCCTGATTCAGGAGGCTGGCGGTATGGTGACAAATCTGGATGGAGCAACGGCAGCGCTTGAAAGAGGCGATGTCATGGCCAGCAATACTAAACTGCATGACGCATTTATTGGCTTGCTGAGCAACGCAAAATAGACCAAGACCTACTTGCCCTCTCTGTGCAGCAGCAGAAAACCGGCGATACCTCCGAAAAACAGATCAGGCAGCCAGGCTGCGTAAAAAGCCGGCAGCCGTTCGCTGTTGGCAAGCAGGTAACTGGCATTGCCGAAAACATAAAAGATCAGGCCAAGAGCAATCGCTCCAATCATTCCCCATGAAGACGCGCCGATACGGCTGCCCATATGCATGCACAAAGCTGCAGCCAGGATGACCATGATGATGCAGGCAACGGGAGCGGCCAGTTTACGATGCCATGCAAAGGCAAATGTGCTTGCGCTCAAGCCAGCCTGTTCCAGATTGCGGGTATAACGACCCAATTCGAAGAACTGCATATGTCTTGGTTTTGGCGGGTCGGCGGTATCAGGGCTCGTGGCTGAAACGATACGGGCAGTCACCCGATGGTACAGACGCATGCCCTCATCTGCTTCCGGCATACTGACGTGCACATCGGAAAGCAGCCACTGTCCATCAGCATATCGAGCACGGGTGGCATCCATGCGCTTCTTCCAGCTGCCATTGCTATCGGTTTCTAGCATGATCATGGCGAATTGACTGTTGCCCAGTGGCGTCAAACGGAAAAATCGGTTTCCATCCTTCAGCCATTGAACGCCATGGCGGGTGTCTGCCTTGTGATGAATATGCACCCGTTCAATGGTATCCAGGCGTTGATTGGTAACCGGTGTGACCCATTCCCCGATTGTAAAACTCAGGGCCGCGGCCAGCAGGGCAACCGCCAGCAGCGGCATCATCAGCTTGTTAATGCCGAGACCCGCCGCACGCAGGGCCACAAGTTCATGATGATGTGAAATTTCGGTGATATAGATGCTGGCAGCGACAAGCACAATTATTGGCATAAATTCACTGATCATGAAGGGAGTCTTCAGCGCCAGATATTCAATCAGCAGACCTGCATCCAGCCCGCGCCCAAGATAACGCGCCTTATCGAATGCTTCGATAATGCCATAAATAGCCAGCAGCGCCGCCAGCGTTCCCAGTGCACGGCCCATGCAGCCGCGAAAAAGCCAGTGAAACAGGATGGGCATGACAACAATCATAACACCGGTATTGCTGCTGCGCGACGCTATCCTGCCGGGATTTAAAATAGCGCTAAGGAAGCCCTGAATAAGTCTTCCATGAGCCGCGTTGCTGTCCCAATTGGGATGATCGCAAGGAAGACGACGCAGGTCGTAGCCGTAGCTACGATGCCAAGGAGTCTGACGCAGTAAGCGCCCAATTGGGGCGCAACCTTTGCAGGACAAGGCTTTGCGGGCAGTCTGCGGCGTTGCTCGTCTCATGAATGGAACAACCATGCATTTCGCCTCTCGCCTTGCATCCCATTCCGCAAAGCCGCTGTCGCGGCTACGTGAGGCTTGTTCAGAGCTTTCCTGATTCGAGGCGTGCAATGCCTATCGGAGGTGCTACACTGCGTCGCCGCAGATTTACCGATTGAATGGAGGCCGCGCATGCCTTGGAATGACCAGAATCAGCCCAACAATCCATGGGGGAACCGTGGACGAGGGCCGGACCAGACACCGCCGGACATTGATGAAGTGATCCGTCGCCTGCAACAGCGGCTTTCGGGTATGTTTGGCGGCGGAGGTGATGGCGGTGGTGGCTCCTCCATCAATAAGGGGCTGTTCCCGGTCGCTTTCGGCATTGCCGCCGTGCTGTGGCTGGCCTCGGGCGTGTATATGGTCGCGGCCGATGAGCAAGCGGTGGTGTTGCGTTTCGGGCAACATGTGGATACCAAGGGTCCGGGCCTGAACTGGCATATGCCGTACCCGATTGAAACAGCCGAGAAACTGGCGGTGACGCGTGTACAGCGTCTGGAAATCGGTTTCAGGCGTTTTCCGGACGGTACGGTCAGAAAAAGAATACACGAATCACTGATGCTGACCAAGGATGAGAATATCGTGGATATTTCCTTCATCGTGCAATACAAGGTGCGCGATGTAAGCGATTATCTGTTCAATATTGATAATCCTGTAAAGACTGTGCGCGACGCTGCTGAGAGCGCTCTTCGCGAGGTGATTGGCCGCACGATGATTGATGACGTGCTGACAACAAAGAAGGCCGAAGTCGAAGTGGAAACCCAGGAACTGATTCAATCCATCTTGGACGACTATGTCGCTGGCATCTCTATCGTGACAGTAAAGCTACAGGATGTGCAGCCGCCGGAACGTGTGATCAAGGAGTTCAAGGATGTGGCCTCGGCACGTGAAGATCGTGAACGCGCCAAAAATGAAGCCCAGGCCTATGCCAACGACATTCTTCCGAAAGCGCGCGGTGAGGCAAAAAAAATGGTACTTGATGCCGAGGCTTTCAGGGCCGAGGTAATTGATCGTGCCAAAGGTGAAGCGGACCGCTTTGCCAACCTTCTAAAGGCATATCGTGAAGCGCCGGATGTAACGCGCAAGCGTCTGTATCTGGAAACCATGCAGGATGTATTGGCCAGGGCGGACAAGATTATCGTTGACAAGGGCGTAGCCGACAGGGTGCTGCCTTATCTTCCTATCAATCGCGAAAGCGGCAAAGTGGAGGTGAAGTAATGAGCCCCAAACAAACATTCGGACTGTTCCTCCTGGCAGCGATTGCCGCGGTTGTTGGTATGTCGACCTTTGTCGTTGACCAGCGTGAACAGGTCTTGGTATTGCAGTTTGGCAACCCCAAGAATGTTGTGCAGGAATCGGGACTGCATTTCAAGCTGCCGTGGCAATCCGTTGAACACTTTGATCGTCGCCTGCTGGTTGGGGATGCACCACCAAACGAAGTCATCACCAAGGACAAAAAATCGATTCTTGTGGATAATTATACACGCTGGCGCATTACCGATCCGTTGAAGGTTTATCAGGTTGCCCGTACCCAACAGGGTGTCGCGGCCCGCATGGAAGATGTCGTGCGCGGCAAGGTACGTGAGGTTCTGGGAAAGCACACTCTTGCCCAAATCGTGTCGGGTGGTGAAAAGGCCAATCTTCGTATTGACCTGATGATTTCCATTCGGGACAAGGCAGACAAAGCGGTGAAAGATCTGGGCATTCAGGTCGCCGATGTCCGTATCAAGCGGGCCGATTTGCCGCAGGAGAATTCAGAGGCTGTGTTTCAACGCATGAAGGCCGAACGTCAGAGGATTGCCAAGGAATACCGCTCTCAGGGTGAGGAAGCTGCGAAGGAGATTCGCGCCACTGCCGATAAAGAGCGGAAGACAAAGCTGGCTGCGGCTTACAAAGAGGCACAGATTATTCGAGGCAAGGCGGATGCTGAGGCCAATCATATTTATGTAGGTGTACACAGCCGCGATCCGAAATTTTATTCCTTCTGGCGTTCTCTGCAGGCCTACCGCGAATCCATTGGTGAAGAGACAAAGCTTGTCATTACGCCTGAATCGGAGTTTTTCCGCTTCTTTGAGCACTCAAGGAAATAAGTGCTTCGTATAAGGGCTTGTTTGGGAGGCAAACGGGTTGGAACAGCTTTGGGTTGCGCTGGCTCTGGTACTGGTGATTGAAGGCGCGTTATACGCTCTGTTCCCTCAGCAGATGATTGATACGATTAGAAAAATCCAGGATGTACCTGTCGCTGTTCTCAGGGCAACGGGTCTTGTGGCAATGGCGCTGGGCTGGATTGCGGTGTGGTGGCTGAAAAGCTGAAGGCCGCAATCAGGAATTATTATTGTCGGTAATTTCTTTCTTGAATTCTTCCATTGGCGGCAAGGTGCCGGTCGTAATGGCCTGTGCTTCATTCTCATCCATAATATTACGCATGGCTTCCAGGCTGTGCTGCAGTTTTCGCTGGACGCAGGCGTACAGCGCATAACCAAAGTCAGAATAGCGCTTGCGCCATGCATGCACCGACTCATTATTAATGACCATCAGCCGCAAAGGCGTCGTTGCCGTTACGGTAGCAGCATGTACCTTCCCTGTGATAACGGAGATTTCGCCGACCTCATCGCCGGATGAAATGCGGGCAAAGACAATCTTCTTTTTCGAATCGTGCGGGTGACGCATGGAAGCCTCTGCCTCCCCGCCCAGCACCAGATACATAAAACGCGTATCGCTGTCCCCTTCCCGGAACAGGGTTTCGCCTGCCTCCAGCGACATAAACTGGCCATTGTAAAGAATAATTTCCCGCACCGCCTGTGGCAACGTCGCGAACACGGGATTAACGGCCAGAGCGCTTGCTGCCGATCGCCGCTCAGCCAATTGTGTTAATGAACGCGCAAAGCGTTCGTTGGAGTTCAGTATTTCACGAACATGTTCGCATTCGAGCTGGTGCAGCACAGTGGGTTCAACCGTCCGCACGCCGGCGCCTGCGGGCGCATCATACAGAATAGAGGCTTCACCAAAGACCTCTCCGGGCGTGATCGAGCCGACTTCATAGATATCATTGTCATGACGTTTGTTGACCATCAGCAGGCCTGAGCGGATCAGATACAGGTACTGGGGCTGCTGCCCTTCGTTGATGACCGGCACGTCGGCCGCCATCTCGACCGTAGTGGCGACGGAACGCAAAAAGTGCATTTCATCCGGGAAAAGTACAGCCAGGATAGAGAAGTGCTGGCTGTCGAAATCCATGTTAGTTTCTTCAATTTGCTCGTCCATTGAACTCAAGTATGGATGGATGTAGCGCTGGCCGCAAGATTCAAGCGGTTTTTGCCCATATCCGATGAATATTCAAGGGGGACTTGTGCCTGAGTTGCCGGAAGTGGAAGTGGTACGACGCGGGCTTGCAGCACTGCTTGAGGGCAAGAGAATCACCCGGGTGCGCTGCACACAACCGGCGCTGCGCTACCCATTGCCGGAGAATTTGCAACGGCAGTTGCTTGGGCGTACATGCCAGACTGTCCGGCGGCGAGCGAAATATCTGCAGTTCTTTTTTGAAAATGATCTGATGCTGGCCTGGCATCTTGGCATGACCGGGCAGTTTCACGTGCTGCCGGAGTCTGAAGAAGCCGGGTTGTACGAACATGTCCGTATCTGTTTTGCCGGTGGCTCCAGTCTGCGTTACCGGGACATGAGGCGCTTTGGTTATGCGGGGCTGTTTTCCGCATCAGACTGGCAGAGGCATGTCTGGTTCGCCCGCCTTGGACCCGAACCACTGGATGCAGCTTTTAACAAGGAATATCTGTACCGTTGTTGCGCTGGCCGCCGTGCACCCATCAAGACATTGATTATGCAGGCACAGGTCGTTGTGGGTATTGGCAATATCTATGCTTCCGAGGCATTGTTCCGGGCAGGCATTCATCCTGCTAGAGCAGCAAACCGCATTTCCACGGTGCGCTGCGGGTTGCTTGCAAGTGCCATCAAACAGGTGCTGGATGAGGCGATTGCTGCCGGTGGAAGCAGTATCAGCGATTTTGTCCGCACTGATGGCCGTCCCGGTTATTTTGCCCATCGTTTTCAGGTCTATGGCCGTGCAGAAAAGTCATGCCTACGGTGTGGAGAAAAAACAATCAGGCGCATCGTACAGGCGGGAAGAAGTACATTTTACTGTACGGGCTGCCAGCATTGATTTCACTGTGTAGGATGCGGCGCCATTTCGGGTCAATGCCTGTGATTTTAGCGATATTGCTGGAGGATGCGTGAAGCACGAATTGGAGACAGCACTTCAGGATGCTGTCGAACAAATCACTAAAGAATGCGATGCAAGTGATGATCTGTTCCCCGTTGTGCTGACGCGGCCGCGTCAGAAAGAGCATGGCGATTATGCGGCGAATGTTGCGATGGCGATGGCTTCGGCACTCAAAAAGAATCCGCACGATATTGCCATACGTATTCTGGAGATCATTCAGTGGCCCGATGTTGTCGAGGCTGCGGAAATTGCTGGTCCCGGTTTTATCAATATCAGGTTAAGACACGCATCCGAGGCCGATGTCGTTAAACGCGTGATTCGTGAAGGCGAGAAATTCGGCCATGCCGAGGCTTGGAATGGGGAGCGAGTCAATATTGAATTCGTGTCGGCCAATCCGACCGGACCCATGCATGTCGGCCATGGACGCGGCGCTGTCGTTGGCGATGCGCTGGCCAGCGTACTGGCAACGCAGGGACTGGATGTTCATCGCGAGTACTATATCAATGACGCCGGTGCGCAAATTGGTGTATTGGCTGACTCGGTCTGGTTAAGAACCAGGGAACTGCAAGGCGAGGCTGTTGCTTTTCCCGAACAGGGCTATCCGGGCGAGTATATTGTGGACATAGCTCGGTCGCTGCTTGCGAAGCATGACTACGCAGAACTTGCTGCCATGGATGAAGAAAAACGGAAAGAGCTGATTGGCAGTGAATCCGTGGCTGCCAATATGGCTATGATTCGGGATGACCTTAAAGCCATCGGCATTGAGTTTGATACGTATTTTTCCGAGCAAACATTGCATGAATCAGGGCAGGTTCAGCAGCTGATCAAAAAGCTCACGGACGATGGTCTTGTATACCGCGGCGTACTTCCTCCTCCAAAGGGCAAGGAAGTCGAGGATTACCAGCCGGTGGAACAATGGCTGTTTCGAACCACGCAGTTTGGCGATGATGTGGACCGTCCGCTGATGAAACAGGATGGAACGCCAACCTATTTCGCCGCTGATATCGCCTACCATGCGAATAAGCACGAACGCGGATTCTGGCGTTTAATCGATGTCTGGGGCGCTGATCATGGCGGTTATGTCACGCGCGTACAGGCCGCTATGAAGGCGCTGACGGGATGGGATAAACAACCCGAAGTAATTCTGGTGCAGATGGTGAATCTGACCCGGGAGGGCAAGCCGGTGCGCATGTCCAAACGCACCGGCACCTTTGTGACCCTGCGCGAGGTGGTGGATGAGGTTGGAGCCGATGCCATACGTTTTAATTTTCTGACGCGTCGGGCGGATAGCCAGCTTGATTTCGATCTGGAAGTGGCCAAAAAGAAAAGCGACGAGAATCCTGTATACTATGTGCAATATGCACATGCGCGGTTGTGCGCTATTTTGCGCAAGGCCGATGAGGAAGGAGTGGTATTTGCTGATCCCGGGGATATCGATGTTGCGTTGCTGGCAAGCCATGAGGAGAAAGTGCTGATGACGCATCTGCTTGCCTACCCTGAGATGCTGGCCAAGTCGGCGAGCCGCATGGAACCGTACCGGGTTGCAATCTATTTGATGAAATTGGCCGGCGATATGCATAGTTTTTACCACAAGCATCGCGTCATCAGTGATGATCCGGATTTGACACAGGCGAGGTTGTTATTGATGAAATCGGTACGGCAAGTCATTAGCAATGGTCTTAATCTTCTGGGTGTGGGCGCACCGGAGCGTATGTAATGGCTGGCCGTGATTTCGCTCAGGTTGAGGCGCCAACGTTGACAGAGGAGGGCTCAGGACAGCTTCGTTCGGCGCTGTTGGTTTTCGGGATTCTGTCCATTGTGGCCATCAGTTTTATGGGTGGATTCTGGCTGGGCAAGGAGCATGGCGCTCAGATGGTAGAGACGGCTGAGAAGGCTCGCCTTGTGACACAGGTACAGGAGCAGCAGAAGGAACTCGAGGCGCTGCGCAAGCAGGCCAAACAGCAGCAACGTGATCAGGGTGTATCGACAACCCGGGTTGGAGAACTGACATTCTATAATGAGCTACCCCGGCAGCCTGTCATGCCTGAATCATTGTCTACATCGGCTGAGAGCAAGAAAAGCAGTAGCCCAAAGAAGGTGGCTTCTGATGCAACTGGCCATGAAAATAATACCGCTTCAGCGCTCGAAAAAATCATTGAGCAGGAGTTGGCACGCACTGTAAGTTCATCAAAAGCACCGGATGGAAACGCGCTCGCCGCTTTTCGTCTGCAGGTTGGCTCTTTCCAGAAGCGCAGCGATACCCGCATGCTTGAAGAACAGCTTGCCGGCCTCGGTCTGCCGGTTTATGTACAGGCTGTACATTTGTCCGAGCTCGGGCGTTGGTATCGCGTTTATGCGGGGCCTTTCGCAAGCCGCAGCACTGCCGAGAAAAAGCAGCGCCTGATCAAGGATAAATTGAAAATCAGCGCGCTTCTTGTGCATGGCGGAAAATAGCCGCGAGCAGGCCATGCATGCCTGGCTTGCCCATGTGCTCAACGGTGATTTTGATATCCGGCTGCTTGCTGGAGACGCATCCTTCAGGCGGTATTTCCGCATCATGCAAAGCCGGCAGTCGTGGGTTTTGATGGATGCCCCGCCGGGCCATGAAGATGTCCGCCCCTTCCTGAATGCGCGCGCCTGGTTTGAAAATGCCGGTCTTCGCGTATCCGCACTGATTGCACAAGACTGCGAACAGGGATTTTTGCTGCTGGAGGATTTTGGCGACCTGACCTGGGCGAAACACAAAATAGCAGGCGGTGATTTAGCACCACTTTTTGAAGACGCATTGCGTCAGTTGCACCTTCTGCAATCGAGTGAACCGGATTTTTATCTTCCTGAGTTTGATGTGCAGCGCATGCAAAGCGAATGCGACCTGTATCTGGACTGGTATCTTCCGCACGTGGCCGGGTACGAGCCTTCCGGATCAGAACGTGCGGCGTTTCATGCCGGACTGCGGGAGACGTTAGATATACTGGCAAAGCTGCCGCGTGTGCCCGTTCATTTGGACTATCACAGCCGTAATTTGATGCTGCCGGACGGCGCTTTGCCCTTGGCTCAAATCGACTATCAGGATGCCGTCATGGGGCCGGTTACCTATGATCTGGCATCACTGCTTTATGACTGTTATCAGGATTATCCTGAAAGCGAACGCGAACACTGGAGCAAGGCGTTCTTCTCGGCGATGCCCAGTGCCTTGCAGAATGCGTTCAGCAGTTTTGTGGACTGGCACAGTATGCTGCGCATGACGGCCCTGCAGCGGCATATCAAGGCCATTGGTATTTTCGCACGCCTGGCTCATCGTGATGGCAAGCGGCAGTTTCTTGATGAGATACCACTGACTCGCAGGCATCTGTGCGAAGAGATGACGGTGCTGGACATTGATCAGGGAACATTGCCTCTATTGTATCGAGCGCCTGCCTGAAGGCGGTTCGAGAAATGCATTGCCCATTGGCCTACTTTGCGTAGGGTGCCCCGATTCATTTTCACTGGAGGTATCATGCAAGTCGCTAAACACAAGGTCGTATCCATCGACTATACACTGACAAACGATGCTGGCGAGGTGCTGGACAGCTCCAAAGGCGGCGAACCGTTGGCCTATCTGCACGGTACAAACAACATCATACCGGGACTGGAGAGCGCACTGGAAGGCAAAGCCACCGACGATACATTGCAGGTGAAGATTGCTCCGGAAGATGGTTATGGTGAACGCGTTGATGATATGGTGCAGACCGTATCGCGCGATCTGTTCCAGGGTGTGGATGAACTGGAGGCCGGTATGCAGTTTCAGGCCAATACGGACAGTGGTGTCCAGGTTGTGACCATTACCGCAGTTGAGGGCGATGAGGTTACCGTGGATGGCAACCATCCGCTGGCCGGTGAAAATCTGAACTTTGATGTAACGGTGGTCGATGTTCGTGAAGCAAGCAGTGAGGAGATCGAACATGGGCATGTGCACGGGCCTGGCGGGCATCAACACTGATCCGGATCGATGTTTGATATTAAAAGAGAGCCTTGAGGCCCTCTTTTTTTATGACGGTAGATGTTGACATACGATAACGATAATGGTTATCATTATCTAATATTAACGTTCAGTCTTAAAGGATTTCATCTGCCAGCGACAAAGAATCAATTCGAACATGAATCCAGGTCCATATATCGGAGGAAAAAAATGAAAGCCGATTGTAAGAGCTTATACCTGCACAAGATGAGATTGCTGGTATGGATGCTGCTTTTCGCTTCCATTGTGGCAATGTCACCGGAAGCTCATGCCAAGAAGGTGTATTCACCCATCGTGGAGAAGGGCGAAGTCGAGTTTGAGTATCATCTGGATTACACCTTTGACAATGACCCTGCCAAAGACGGCAGTTCCAGGCATCAGTTTGAACTGGAGTATGGCGTGACAGACCGCTGGCAAACTGCGATCTATGGAGTTTTCAGAGACAAGCCTGCCCACAAATTCAGATATGAAGAAATCAAATGGGAGAATATCTATCAGCTGTTCGCAGAAGGTGAGCGGTGGCTGGATGCGGGTCTGTATATTGAGTATATCGCCCCCGAGGGGTCGCTCAACAGGCCGGATGTTTTTGAATTCAAATTGTTGCTTGAAAAGGATGTCGGCAAACTGGTGCATACAGGCAACCTGAATTTCAAGAAGGAACTGGGAGCCAACGCCACCAAAAACACCACCATGGGCTATGCCTGGCGAAGCAAATGGCAATGGATGAGGGAAATCGCGCCGGCAGTGGAAGCTTATGGATCGCTTGGGGAGTTGGGCAATGCCAGTTCCTTATCTCGGCAAAGTCACCAGATCGGTCCGGTTCTTCTCGGCAAGCTGCCGGGGGATATCAAGTACGAACTGGGTTATCTGTTTGGGCTGACTTCAGGAAGTGACGATGGCCAAATCAAGCTGATCGTCGCTTATGAGTTCTAGCTCATTGCCTGCGAAAATATGTTAAAGAGTATCGGCTCTAATTCCGCAGTCTGAAGATGCCGCCGCGCAGATGCCCGGCGAGGTCATCAATCTTTTCCTGTAATTGCATACAGTCAGTTGAATCGGGCAGACCGCACAGACCTGTTTCGACGATTAGATATCCACCGGCCCTGAGCCACGCCGGAGATTGATCCACAAGCGGTTGCAGATAGCGCAGGCCATCAGCTTCATCGGTCAGTGCAAGCCGGGGCTCATGCGACAGTTCCGCTTCAAGGCCTGCATATTCCTCCAGTGCGACATATGGCGGGTTGGACAGGATGGCATCAAATATACCGTCTTCCTCCGTCAGGGCATCGAACAAGCCGCCGTTGCGGAAGTCAATGCGGGCCTTGTGCCGATCTGCATTGGCCATGGCAACATCGAGGGCATCTTCGGAGATATCGGTAGCGATGATGTGCGCATTGGGGTATTCGCAGGCCAGCGTGACAGCGATACAGCCGGAACCGGTGCCAATATCGCAAAATCTGAAGGCGGTCTGTCTGTCCGGATACAGTCGTATCAGTGATTCGATGAGATGTTCAGTTTCGGGACGCGGGATCAGCACCCGCGGGTCAATCTGAAACGGACGGGACCAGAATTCCTTTTCACCGGTGATATAAGCAATCGGCTCACGACGGCCGCGGCGTTCCAGCATCTGTCCAAACTGAGTGGAAACTCCAGATGGAATCTCATCATTCATGTGGATAATAAGTTCGCTTCTTGTGATATCCCAGGCATGCATCAGCAGGATTTCGGCATCGAGCCGGGGGGTAGTGCAACCCGACTCTGTAAGCCGATCGGTTGCATCAGCGATCGCCTTGCGGGTATTCATGCCCCCTGTGCGGCGAGTAACTCGGTTTGCTGGTGGGTCAGCAGGGACTCGATCAGTTCATCCATATCGCCGCCGAGCATCTGTTCCAGCTTGTACAGTGTCAGGTTGATGCGGTGATCGGTAACTCTGCCCTGTGGAAAGTTGTAGGTGCGAATGCGTTCGGAACGGTCGCCTGTGCCAACCATACCGCGCCGGGCCTCGGCGCGTTCGGAATCAAGCTCACCCTGCATCTGATCATAAAGCCTTGCCTGCAATACCTTCATGGCCTTGGCCTTGTTCTTGTGCTGGCTCTTCTCGTCCTGGCATATGACAACAAGGCCGCTCGGGATATGCGTAATACGCACTGCGGAGTCTGTTGTGTTTACACTCTGGCCGCCGGGCCCGGAGGCGCGAAAAACGTCAATGCGCAATTCATCCGTTTTGATGTCAATATCTACTTCTTCGGCCTCAGGCAAAACGGCAACCGTGCAGGCCGAAGTATGGATACGTCCCTGAGTTTCCGTGCTCGGCACGCGCTGCACGCGATGCACGCCAGATTCGAATTTAAAGCGTGAAAAAGCCCCCGAACCGCTGATCTGGGCAATGATTTCCTTGTAGCCACCGATGCCGGTTTCATTGCTGGAAAGCACTTCAATGCGAAAGCCCTTGGCCTCTGCATAGCGGCTGTACATCCGGAACAGATCGGCCGCAAACAGTGCAGCCTCATCACCGCCGGTGCCAGCACGGATTTCCAGTATGACATTGCGTGTATCATTCGGGTCTTTTGGCAACAGCAGAATCCTGAGTTTTTCCGCAATCGCCTGTCTGGAGAGATTCAATTCGGACAGCTCGGATTCGGCCATTTCACGCAGTTCCGAATCACAGTCGGGATCGTCCAGCAGTTCCTGATTGTCCGCAATCTGCTGTTCGATGCGTTTCAGTCGGGTAATCTCTTCGGCAACGGGATCAATTTCGGCAAATTCACGGGATAGTTCGGTGTATCGCTTTGTATCGGAGGTGATTTCAGGATCGGCAAGCATCTCAGTCAATTCCTGCCGGCGGCGCAGGATATTATCCAGATGTGTGTTCATCAGACTCCTTGGTGGAAGAGGAGGTTTTCTGCTGTTCAAGATCAAACAGGCGGCGTGCAGCACCCATGAATAAATCGCCTTCGATATCATCCGGCAGTGTTTTCAGCGTACGTAGCGTTGGATGCAGAAAACGTTTCATCAGTGAGCGGCTCAAGCGATCCACGGCCTGCATCTGTTCATCGGTCATACCTTTCATGTAGCGCTGTGCCTTTTCCAGCTCATCGCGGCGGCTATTCTCCACCTGCTGCTGGATATTGCGAATCAGTGGTACTGATTCCAGTGATTTCAGCCAGGCCAGAAAACCGCAGGCATCTTCATTGAGCAGGGCACGGGCCTGCTCGGATTCGCGTTCGCGATGCTCACGGTTACCCTGCGCCACCTGTTGCAGGTCATCAATATCGTACAGATAAACCCCGTCAAGCTCACCAATACGGGGGTCAATATCCCGTGGGACGGCAATATCAACCATAAACATTGGCTTGCCGCCACGCTTTTCCATCGCCTGACAGACCGGTTCGGGTAACAGCACATGCATGTTTGCACCGGTGCTGGACAATACGATATCAGCCGCATCCAGATATTCCGGTAGTTGTGCCAGCGTTAAGGCATGACCTTCAAACTCCTGGGCCAGGTCTTTTGCCCGCTCCAGTGTCCGGTTGGCAACCAGAATATCTCTGCAGCCGTTGCCAGCCAGATGCCGGGCAGCCAGTTCGGCCATCTCGCCAGCTCCGATGAGAAGCACCGTTTTGCCAGTCAGTTCGCCGAAAATGCGCTTGGCCAGTTCCACAGCACATGAAGAAATATTGACGGCCTGTTTGCCGATACCTGTTTCGCTGCGCGCACGTTTGGCGGCAGCAAAGGTGGATTGATACAGGCGGTGTAAAACATGTCCAGCCGCACCGGCAGAGAGCGCATGCTCATAAGATGTTTTGACCTGTCCCAGAATCTGAGGCTCACCAAGCACCAGTGAATCCAGACCTGCGGCTACGGCAAACAGATGTCTGACTGCATCATCCGTGGTATAGGAATACAGGTGCTTGCAAACATGATCCATATCCGTGCCGGCCTGTTCGGCAAACCACTCGTGCATGACGGCAATAGCGGCATCCGGATCATGGGTGACAGTCGTGAGCTCCACCCGGTTACAGGTGGAAAGCAGGGCCGCTTCGCGGACAGGCGGCTGCTCAATCTGTCGTTTCAGGATGGCCGGGATATCTTCCTCAGCCACGGCAAGACGCTCGCGCAATTCCACCGGTGCGGTTTTATGATTCAGACCAACATGACAGATGCGCATCTGCGAAGCCTAACCGTTCGCCAAATCCGGGTACAGAGCGCTGTCATCCTCAAGCGCCAGGGTAATTTCGATAGCAGTACCTTGCCGGCAATAAAATGCATGGACTTCAAGGCGGCCTTCTGTATCCAGCGCCAGCAAGAGATGAACAATATCGTGCTCTGTTTCCTCCGGGGCCGCCTTTTTTACCGTGTGTTCAAGCTTTTCCATAAAGGCTACATTCGGAATTCGTCCGGCAGATGACGCATGGTAAATACCGCAGAAGTGTACACCCTGCTGTCGCCAGCGATGTAATTGCGTACGAATGTCCTGTATATCCATATCACAATCATCTTTAAGTCGCCGGGCCCGGTTTATGATGGAGGCGGTTGCGAATACGGTGCCATTTTCGCAAGCAAACAGCCCACAGCAACATTCCGGCTGGGCACTCATGGCTTCATGCAGGATACACTGCAGGGGATGACGTGCGATCGACAGCGGCGTGGCGCTGGTGGCCGAATATGGCATGTAAAGAAGCATAAATTGCTTCAGGCCCGGGTCAATAACAAGAACCTTTTTATTCTTGTATATGTGATGGTTGTCACATAATTGTTGACTTATACTTGAACAATCGCTAGCAAATCGCGATTGTGGAGGAGTATCCCTTACTGTGAAAAGTTATTCGCTGATGCTGGTACCCGCATCCGGGCCTGTTCGTAACTTCCGTGTCAAGCGCGGAACACTGCTTTCCTGCGCTTTAGCAGTGATGGTTCTGGCTGGTTTTGGCGGCTGGGGCATTTACAATGTGTATACCGCTGAAAAGCTTACCCATGCCTTGAGCGAGACTGAGCAGGCGCTGGCATTGGCGCGCTCCAATTATAAACAGAAGGTTATCCAGTTACAGGGCAAGATTGATTCAGAGCACAAAAAGATGGCTATATATGCCCGCACCATTGGACAGATGCAGGCCAGACTTTCGCGTTTGGACGCGTTGGGGTCGCGTTTGGTTGAAGTGGCGTCCCTGGATCAATCCGAATTTGATTTTGGTCTGCAACCGGCATTTGGTGGTCCGCGTCAGGTACAGCCGACGACTCTGAATGGCGGCCTGCGGCTGAATGAAGGCGTACAATATCTGAGCGCCCGATTGGGACAAATGGATACACAGCTTGCCGCCATCGAATATCTGTTGCAGAACAAGCGCAGTGAAAAGAGTGCACAACCACATGCATGGCCATCCGAAGGCGGCTGGCTGAGTTCAACATACGGGCTGCGCAATGACCCGTTTACAGGCGAGGTGGCGCCGCATCATGGTGTGGACATTGCCAATCGTTTCGGTGCAGCCGTGCTGGCAGCCAGCCGCGGTGTTGTTGTCTTCGCCGGCAAGATGAAAGACTTCGGCTATATGGTTGATATCGAACATGGCTATGGTTACAGATCGCGTTATGGCCACCTGTCGAACATGGCGGTCAAAGTCGGCGATGTTGTTAAAGATAATCAGCTGATTGGCCGTGTGGGTTCTTCAGGTCGCTCGACCGGGCCGCATCTGCACTATGAAGTGCATCGCTATGGTAAGCATCTTAACCCGATAACTTTTCTTCCCCGAGGCTGAGTCCGTTTATATCTGAAGGCTTCCGGCACTCCATGTGCCGGTTTTTGTTGCCTCATTAACATCAAAGCGAATCTCTTTCATCGATTCAGTCCTGGCTTTGAATGCATTTAAGACTTCCGGATCGAAGTGTTCCGGCATGACCCGGCCATCACCCTTGATGATGATTTCCAGGCACCGATCATGTTCAAATGCAGGCTTGTACGGACGTTTACTGCCCAGCGCATCATAAACGTCAGAAATCTGCATGATGCGGGCTGCCAAAGGAATCTCTTCCCCGGCCAGGCCTTTCGGATAGCCGCTGCCATCCCACCGCTCATGATGCGCCAGGGCGATATCCCTGCCCATTCTCATGTAAAGCGACGATCCGTTGCTAAGTATTTTCCCGCCAATGGTGGTGTGTTTCTTCATGGTATCCCATTCATCCGCATCCAGCGCTCCGGGTTTAAGCAGTACCTTGTCCGGAATGCCGATTTTACCCACATCGTGCATCGGACTGGCATAAAAAATAGTGTCGCAGAAGTCCGCGCTCATACCGAGCTCCTCAGCAATGAGCTTGGTGAAATAACTGATCCGCTTAACATGGGCGCCAGTTTCGTCATCCCGGTAATCGGCTGCCCGCATCAACGTGAAGATGCTGTCAAAGAAGGACTTTTTCAGCTGTTCGGTTCGTTTTTGCACCTGTTGTTCCAGAATCTGGTTGTGATATTTCAGAAAATCTCCAAGTTCCTTCAGGCGAAGCAGGTTGCGGACCCTCACGGACAGATCCAGACGATCGACCGGTTTGGAAAGGAACTCCTCAGCGCCGGCATCAAGCCCTTTAATCCTTGACTCCCGGTCCTCCAGTGCCGTGACCATAATAATGGGAATGGGTTGGGTTTCAGGGTCAGTTTTGATCGCCTGGGCAACCTGATAGCCGTTCATGACCGGCATCATGACATCCAGTAGAACCAGATCAGGATTGTGTTCGGCAATCATTTCGAGACCCTTGGCCCCGTCAGCAGCCTCAAGGGCAAGGTAGCCATCGGCCTCGAGAAAGGCCTGCAGCAGTTTGCGGTTCTTTTCCTCATCATCAACAATCAGAATCTTTGCCTGTTTTGCTTCATTCATGACTTGCTTCCCTTTCTAGTTTCAGCTGTAAGGTCATTCAGCAGTGCCTGCCACTTTTTCTGCCAAGCCTTGCCCTTGAAAAGCTTGGTCACTTTTTCGCCCGGTGCGGGGCGATGCAGCAGGAAGCCTTGGGCTTCATCACAGTCATGTGTACGCAGAAATTTCAGCTGACCGGAGGTTTCCACACCTTCGGCAATAACCTTGATACCCAGATTATGAGCAAGATTGATAATGGTTGTCGTTAGCGTGACGCTGTTTTGGTCGTCAGGAAGGTGGCGGATAATTGATCGGTCAATCTTCAGGCTATCAATGGGAAAGTGTTCCAGATAGCCGAGCGATGAAAAGCCGGTGCCAAAATTATCAATGGTCAGACGTACGCCCAGTTCTTTGAGCTGTTGCAGGATATCCATATGTTCATCCGCCTGCTCCATGATGCCGCTTTCGCTGATTTCCAGTTCAAGGCATGAGGCCGGCAGTCCGGTTTTTTTAAGAACCTTGCCTATCGTCGTTACCAGATCGCCATTATTAAGCTGCAGGGCCGAAATATTCATCGTTACATTGATAGCTATCGGCACAGAATCAGCAACCTTTTCATCCTCATCCTGCCATGCTTTACGCTGGGCGCAACTGTGTTCAAGCACCCATTCGCCGATCGGCAGGATAAGGCCGGTCTTCTCTGCCAGGGGAAGAAACTTGTCGGGCATGGTCAGTCCGTTCTGGGGATGTTGCCAGCGCAGCAATGCTTCCGTACCGGAGACCCGGCCAGTTTTGAGTTCAATTTTTAGCTGATAATGCAACTCGAATTCGCCTTGTTTGACAGCTTTGCGCAGATTTTTCTCCATATCCAGTTGCCGGGATACTTGGTCGCCAAGCGAGCGGGTGTAGAACTGGAAAGCTGAGCCGCCGGATTCCTTGGCTCTGTACATCGTGGCGTCTGCATTTTTCAGCAGCGTATCCACATCTGTACCGTCTTTCGGGAAAAGGCTGATGCCGATACTGCTTCCCAGATTATATTGATTCCCTTCCAGTTCGACAGGAAGGGACAGCGCACTCTGAATTTTCCGGGCCACGGTAGCGGCATCTCCGGCATGTTTGATATCCATGAGAATAACGGTGAACTCATCACCTCCAAGCCGGGCCACAGTATCCATTTCACGCACGCATGCCAGTATTCTGCTGGCAACTTCTTCCAGGGTCCGGTCACCAGCTTCGTGCCCCAGCGTATCGTTAATCAATTTGAATTTATCAAGGTCAACGAATAACAGCGCCAACTGCTGTTTTCTGCGCCGCGCCTGCGCCAGCGCCTGTGATAGCCGGTCCATAAACAATGCCCGGTTGGGCAGCTTTGTCAGCTGGTCGGTATGCGCCAGGCTTTCCATCCGGTCTGCAGCCTGTTTGTGCTCGATGGTAATGCCGGTAAGGTGTGCTGCCGACTTGATTAACTCGATTTCTGACTTGTCGGGGCTTTTGGGTTCCCTGTAATAAAGGGCGAATGTGCCGATGACCTTACCCCGGCTATTGCGAACAGGCATGGACCAGCAGGCCTTCAGGTCGTGTGCAAGGGCCAGATCGCGGTAGTCTTTCCATAAAGGGTCGGTGGCGATGTTCTCGACGACGACCATTTCATTGCGCCAGGCGGCGGTACCGCATGAACCTGCCTTGGGCCCAATTGGCTTGCCGTCAATGGCGGTGCTGTATGCTTTGGGCAGACGGGGAGCGGAGGCTGTATGTATATACCGGCCGCTTTCATCGAGCATCAGAATAGAGCTGATCGCATCAGACAACTGTGCTTCAATCATGTCATTGATGTTGTTCAGCACCTCAGATAACGCTTCTCCGCCTGCCAGCTTTTGCAATACTGTATTGTGTCCACGGACGGTTTTTTCGGTTTGCTTGCGCTGGTCGATCTCCGTTTTCAATGAGTCGACCAGGGCGATGTTTTCGAATCTGAGCTGGAGCGATTCACACAGTGTGATATTAAAGCGGCGGGACAAGAGCAGGATGACGAGGAGAAAAAACGA
>JBHHXG010000015.1:0-30615 GCA_046756985.1 Mariprofundaceae bacterium
TTCACGAGAGCCTTATCCGCTGCCGCAGATGAAGCTGAACCCGGATGTGAAAAATATCTTTGATTTCAAATATGAGGATTTTGAACTGACCGGCTATGAGTGCCATCCGGGCATCAAAGCGCCGATAGCGATCTAACGTTCGCGGTAAGCGGCAGGCCGGAGCGGGGTGAGGCTTGTGGCATTCGCCACAAACGAACACCGATAATTAAGTATTGCGCCCCCCTAATTCCGGTGGTCTCTCAAACCGGACAGTGATAAAAGCAGCGCCCGCCATGATGGCGGGCGCTGCGAACAGGGTTACCTGTCTCTTACTGAAGCATCGATTCAATCATGATGCTCATGATGCTCCTTCACCTTGTAGGAGAGCTCCCTTTCATCTTCATCATGATGCTTGTCTTTGTCCTTCATGATGAAGTGATCCGTGCCGGTTGATGAACCGAAGGAGATGACCACATCAATACCGTTGGCAGTGTCGATATCGGCCAGCAGCATCTTGTGGCGACTGAGACTGATCACGCCCCTGGCAAAGTCGATCTTCGCATGCAGGTTCTTCTGCTTGAACTTGAACTTGCCCGCATGATCGTCATCCACCTTGAAGGCGCTGAAGGGCGTCTCAAGCAGCGTGATGCCATCGAAATCGATCCTGATCACGTCCGTGCCTGAAGGCATGCCGGCAAACGTGAAGTCCGCCTTCATATTCACCTTGCCCTTCACCTTGCCCTTCCTGCCGAAGTCCACCTTGGCCTCGGTCACATGAATGGTCAGATCGGAGCCCACGCTGATGGTCAGATCTGATGATACAGGCGCATTCATGTTATCGTATACAGTCACCGTTGCGACATAAGTCCCTGGGCTGGTATAGGTGTGGAGCGGATCGGCAGCCGAGGACGTGCCGCCATCGCCGAAAGTCCAGACATACGTCAGGGCATCGCCATCCGGGTCGGAAGCATTAGCCGCAAACTGCACGCTCAGAGGCGCATTTCCGCTGCCAGGC
This sequence comes from Mariprofundaceae bacterium, assembly GCA_046756985.1. Taxonomy (GTDB): domain Bacteria; phylum Pseudomonadota; class Zetaproteobacteria; order Mariprofundales; family Mariprofundaceae; genus JBHHXG01. The sequence goes on from JBHHXG010000015.1 coordinate 995, forward strand.
GTAGCCGTGGGCAACACGGCTGGCGGCAGGTTTAGTGCGGTCACCGTGATTGCTACCGAAGCCTGATCGGTGTTGCCAACGCTGTCCGTCGCTGTCACCACCGCCGTATAGTTGCCCGGTGCGGCATAAGTATGGCCAGCCGTTACGCCTGCGCCTGTGCTTCCATCGCCGAAGTCCCAGCTATAGGTCAGCGTCTGGCCCTCCGGATCGGTGCTGGCCGAGGCATTGAAACCTACCGTCAGCGGTGCGTTTCCCGTCAGTGGCGTCCCTGCGGCTGAGGCTACAGGAGGCAGATTGGCGGAAACGCTGATGAGCACGGTATCCGCCGCGCTGTCTATCAGACCATCGTTGACTACCAGCGAAATAATGTAATCTCCGGCCAGATCCGGCGTCAGGCCGGGCATGGCCGTAGTAGCGCCCGTCAATGCAGCCGCGCTGCCCATTGGAGCGGAATCAATGGTCCATGCATAGCTCAGGGTGTCGCCGTTTGCATCGGAGGATGCGCTGCCATCCAGAAAGGCCGTGGCGCCCCGGATAATGCTTTGATCTGCTCCGGCATCGGCTACCGGTGCGTGGTTAACACCGAGGAAGAGTTTCGAGTGCCGCAAGCCGGAAACGGTCACGCTGGTTTCTGTGAAACTCACATGCCGGGTATAGGGATCAGCAAGATCACAGGCCAGCCCCGGGCCACAGTCAAAGCTGCCATTAAGACCGGGAATGTTGACCGTTGTCTTGCCGGGTTTGGTCGGGCATGTCTTGCCGACGGTTATTTCACCTTCGGGAGAGAGATCCTCAATGCACAGCGTATCATCGGCCGCGCCGCCGGGCCTCGGCATGGTCATCGTCTTCGTCGAGCCGGCGGGGAGTACGGCATTATTGATTTCGAACTCGGGCAACCCCGGCCCGCCCGTCTGGTCTTTGATCTTGATGCTGATATCGGTTCCCGGCGCGGATTGCGTGCCGGCGGGTAACGTGGCCTCGAATGTGCCTCCACCGTCTCCCGTGAACGTATAGCTCCATGAACCGTCCGGGTTCTGACAGGTATTTGTAATGTTGCCGCCGCCCGATATTGAAATTGCTGGCGACAGACAGGTGAGTCTGAAATTATCGATTCCAATCTCGCCGCTGCCCGGCGCACGGACCTCGACCGAATAGACATTGGCCATCGTCGCGCTCCAGGAGGCGGAAATAGACTCCTGAACCCAGCCGTTGGCGACCGCCTCGGCGTCCGTCCAGTTGGGGTTAAACGGAACGCTGTAGCCGGTCCAGGCCGTTGGCAGGTTACCCGTCAGCACCTTGTGCCATCCATTGTACCCGGCATCCCTGTAGCGGAATCGTAACCATGCGCTGCTTATGGTTCCGCTGATTTTTTGCAAATCCACATCAATGCTGCTGCAGGCAGCATAGTCTCCGGTGAGGATGCCAAGCGGCGAAGCTTTGTTGACCATTGCTCCTGCGGCGGCCGGAGATGTGCTGGTAGAATGGAGATAGCCGCCTGTATTGCCGCCCTGGGAATTTACATGGATCGTTGTCCAGGCTGTGTTGGGCAACCAGCCTCCGGTTCCACCCTGATCCCAGTTGCCGATGTAAGAGCCTGCAAAACCCGAGGGGCCGGCGTCGGTGCATTGCGCCGGTTGAACAGGAACTTCGCAGGCATCGCCAATGCCGTTGCCATCGGCATCCGCCTGATCGGGGTTGGGAATGAGCGGACAGTTGTCCGCGGCATCTGCGATGCCATCGTTGTCGGTATCGACAAATACGGTGAAGCTGTAGACCCAGACGTCGAAGTCGCCCGCGGCGTTGCTGCTGTAGGCGACCTTCCCCGGGGCCAGGTCGTTGAGGAACTCGTAGCTGCCCGTGCCGGGAATCCGCTGCTCGGTCCCGCTCGGGAGGTGACGCAGGACCACGTCGAGATCGGCCTGACCGCGGTCATCGTAGGCCAGCATCTCGCCCGCGAGGCGAGGCCGGCGCTGATCGCCCGGGGCCGCGATGAGCTCGGTGGTGCCAGTGGAGAGGGAGTGGACGGCGATCTCGGTGTCGCCGCCGGCGCCCGTGGTGACGTAGGCGACGAGGTCGCCGGAGATGTCCGGGGTGGGCTCGGCGGTGAGGCCGGAGGCGACCACCGTCTCCCCGCCGGCGAGGTCGGCCACGACCACCTCGTATCCTGCTGCGGTGCTGCGCTCGAAGGCAACGCGCGTCCCATCGACCCGCGGCCGCTGCTCGTCATCGGCGGTGGTGGCCACGGCGGTTTTGACACCGGTAGATAGATCATAGGCGAAAACATCGATGTTTAAGGTGCTAGGGAAGGTGCTAGGGTCGCCGCTCTCGAAGGCCACGATTGTGCCGGAGATCGTCGGCTCTGCCTCGTTGCCGTAGCGCGAGGCGATCGGCTGGGTCGTGCCGGCAGCGATGTCGTAGGCGTAGACGTGGGTGGCGCCGAAAAGCGCGGCGTCCCTGTAGACGATGGTGCCGCCGCTGACGTCCTGCAGCTCCTGGGCGCCGGGCCCCGAGGTCACCCGGGTCTCGACCATCGTGGTGAGGTCGGTGAAGAAGACGTCGGTGTCGCCGGTGGACGAGGACTGCTTCGAGTAGACGACGATCTCGCCGTCGATCGCGGGCGAGAACTCGTTGTCGCCCGTGCCGGTGATCCGCGCGGCGGTCCCGGTGATGCTCACCTGTGCATACGCGGCAGGCGCCCAGGCCAGGGCAGCGATTGCAACAGCGATGGCCGGCAGCAATCCCGGCAGCAAGGCCACTGCACAATATTTGAGCATCGCATGCCGGGCACCGCTTCCGATCCGGCCCGTTGCATGTTTCCTGATTGTTGTTTCCGAATTTCGTGAGATCATTTTTGTCACCTCCCTTTTCCGGTTCAGCCGCGCCTTTAGCGGTGTATGGAAATTCATCTGCGATTTTAGACGAAGCTGTGGAAAAGTAAATCGAACTGGTCCGGCAGGCCGAATTGACTCACAAAAATGTAACCGAAGGTAGCAATTCTGGGGACACAGTATGTAATTAACATCAGCCTGCACTCAGATTGAAACATAAAAACTTGCTTATCAGATAATTAAGTATTGCGCCCCCCTAATTCCGGTGGTCTCTCAAACCGGACAGTGATAAAAGCAGCGCCCGCCATGATGGCGGGCGCTGCGAACAGGGTTACCTGTCTCTTACTGAAGCATCGATTCAATCATGATGCTCATGATGCTCCTTCACCTTGTAGGAGAGCTCCCTTTCATCTTCATCATGATGCTTGTCTTTGTCCTTCATGATGAAGTGATCCGTGCCGGTTGATGAACCGAAGGAGATGACCACATCAATACCGTTGGCAGTGTCGATATCGGCCAGCAGCATCTTGTGGCGACTGAGACTGATCACGCCCCTGGCAAAGTCGATCTTCGCATGCAGGTTCTTCTGCTTGAACTTGAACTTGCCCGCATGATCGTCATCCACCTTGAAGGCGCTGAAGGGCGTCTCAAGCAGCGTGATGCCATCGAAATCGATCCTGATCACGTCCGTGCCTGAAGGCATGCCGGCAAACGTGAAGTCCGCCTTCATATTCACCTTGCCCTTCACCTTGCCCTTCCTGCCGAAGTCCACCTTGGCCTCGGTCACATGAATGGTCAGATCGGAGCCCACGCTGATGGTCAGATCTGATGATACAGGCGCATTCATGTTATCGTATACAGTCACCGTTGCGACATAAGTCCCTGGGCTGGTATAGGTGTGGAGCGGATCGGCAGCCGAGGACGTGCCGCCATCGCCGAAAGTCCAGACATACGTCAGGGCATCGCCATCCGGGTCGGAAGCATTAGCCGCAAACTGCACGCTCAGAGGCGCATTTCCGCTGCCAGGCGTAGCCGTGGGCAACACGGCTGGCGGCAGGTTTAGTGCGGTCACCGTGATTGCTACCGAAGCCTGATCGGTGTTGCCAACGCTGTCCGTCGCTGTCACCACCGCCGTATAGTTGCCCGGTGCGGCATAAGTATGGCCAGCCGTTACGCCTGCGCCTGTGCTTCCATCGCCGAAGTCCCAGCTATAGGTCAGCGTCTGGCCCTCCGGATCGGTGCTGGCCGAGGCATTGAAACCTACCGTCAGCGGTGCGTTTCCCGTCAGTGGCGTCCCTGCGGCTGAGGCTACAGGAGGCAGATTGGCGGAAACGCTGATGAGCACGGTATCCGCCGCGCTGTCTATCAGACCATCGTTGACTACCAGCGAAATAATGTAATCTCCGGCCAGATCCGGCGTCAGGCCGGGCATGGCCGTAGTAGCGCCCGTCAATGCAGCCGCGCTGCCCATTGGAGCGGAATCAATGGTCCATGCATAGCTCAGGGTGTCGCCGTTTGCATCGGAGGATGCGCTGCCATCCAGAAAGGCCGTGGCGCCCCGGATAATGCTTTGATCTGCTCCGGCATCGGCTACCGGTGCGTGGTTAACACCGAGGAAGAGTTTCGAGTGCCGCAAGCCGGAAACGGTCACGCTGGTTTCTGTGAAACTCACATGCCGGGTATAGGGATCAGCAAGATCACAGGCCAGCCCCGGGCCACAGTCAAAGCTGCCATTAAGACCGGGAATGTTGACCGTTGTCTTGCCGGGTTTGGTCGGGCATGTCTTGCCGACGGTTATTTCACCTTCGGGAGAGAGATCCTCAATGCACAGCGTATCATCGGCCGCGCCGCCGGGCCTCGGCATGGTCATCGTCTTCGTCGAGCCGGCGGGGAGTACGGCATTATTGATTTCGAACTCGGGCAACCCCGGCCCGCCCGTCTGGTCTTTGATCTTGATGCTGATATCGGTTCCCGGCGCGGATTGCGTGCCGGCGGGTAACGTGGCCTCGAATGTGCCTCCACCGTCTCCCGTGAACGTATAGCTCCATGAACCGTCCGGGTTCTGACAGGTATTTGTAATGTTGCCGCCGCCCGATATTGAAATTGCTGGCGACAGACAGGTGAGTCTGAAATTATCGATTCCAATCTCGCCGCTGCCCGGCGCACGGACCTCGACCGAATAGACATTGGCCATCGTCGCGCTCCAGGAGGCGGAAATAGACTCCTGAACCCAGCCGTTGGCGACCGCCTCGGCGTCCGTCCAGTTGGGGTTAAACGGAACGCTGTAGCCGGTCCAGGCCGTTGGCAGGTTACCCGTCAGCACCTTGTGCCATCCATTGTACCCGGCATCCCTGTAGCGGAATCGTAACCATGCGCTGCTTATGGTTCCGCTGATTTTTTGCAAATCCACATCAATGCTGCTGCAGGCAGCATAGTCTCCGGTGAGGATGCCAAGCGGCGAAGCTTTGTTGACCATTGCTCCTGCGGCGGCCGGAGATGTGCTGGTAGAATGGAGATAGCCGCCTGTATTGCCGCCCTGGGAATTTACATGGATCGTTGTCCAGGCTGTGTTGGGCAACCAGCCTCCGGTTCCACCCTGATCCCAGTTGCCGATGTAAGAGCCTGCAAAACCCGAGGGGCCGGCGTCGGTGCATTGCGCCGGTTGAACAGGAACTTCGCAGGCATCGCCAATGCCGTTGCCATCGGCATCCGCCTGATCGGGGTTGGGAATGAGCGGACAGTTGTCCGCGGCATCTGCGATGCCATCGTTGTCGGTATCGACAAATACGGTGAAGCTGTAGACCCAGACGTCGAAGTCGCCCGCGGCGTTGCTGCTGTAGGCGACCTTCCCCGGGGCCAGGTCGTTGAGGAACTCGTAGCTGCCCGTGCCGGGAATCCGCTGCTCGGTCCCGCTCGGGAGGTGACGCAGGACCACGTCGAGATCGGCCTGACCGCGGTCATCGTAGGCCAGCATCTCGCCCGCGAGGCGAGGCCGGCGCTGATCGCCCGGGGCCGCGATGAGCTCGGTGGTGCCAGTGGAGAGGGAGTGGACGGCGATCTCGGTGTCGCCGCCGGCGCCCGTGGTGACGTAGGCGACGAGGTCGCCGGAGATGTCCGGGGTGGGCTCGGCGGTGAGGCCGGAGGCGACCACCGTCTCCCCGCCGGCGAGGTCGGCCACGACCACCTCGTATCCTGCTGCGGTGCTGCGCTCGAAGGCAACGCGCGTCCCATCGACCCGCGGCCGCTGCTCGTCATCGGCGGTGGTGGCCACGGCGGTTTTGACACCGGTAGATAGATCATAGGCGAAAACATCGATGTTTAAGGTGCTAGGGAAGGTGCTAGGGTCGCCGCTCTCGAAGGCCACGATTGTGCCGGAGATCGTCGGCTCTGCCTCGTTGCCGTAGCGCGAGGCGATCGGCTGGGTCGTGCCGGCAGCGATGTCGTAGGCGTAGACGTGGGTGGCGCCGAAAAGCGCGGCGTCCCTGTAGACGATGGTGCCGCCGCTGACGTCCTGCAGCTCCTGGGCGCCGGGCCCCGAGGTCACCCGGGTCTCGACCATCGTGGTGAGGTCGGTGAAGAAGACGTCGGTGTCGCCGGTGGACGAGGACTGCTTCGAGTAGACGACGATCTCGCCGTCGATCGCGGGCGAGAACTCGTTGTCGCCCGTGCCGGTGATCCGCGCGGCGGTCCCGGTGATGCTCACCTGTGCATACGCGGCAGGCGCCCAGGCCAGGGCAGCGATTGCAACAGCGATGGCCGGCAGCAATCCCGGCAGCAAGGCCACTGCACAATATTTGAGCATCGCATGCCGGGCACCGCTTCCGATCCGGCCCGTTGCATGTTTCCTGATTGTTGTTTCCGAATTTCGTGAGATCATTTTTGTCACCTCCCTTTTCCGGTTCAGCCGCGCCTTTAGCGGTGTATGGAAATTCATCTGCGATTTTAGACGAAGCTGTGGAAAAGTAAATCGAACTGGTCCGGCAGGCCGAATTGACTCACAAAAATGTAACCGAAGGTAGCAATTCTGGGGACACAGTATGTAATTAACATCAGCCTGCACTCAGATTGAAACATAAAAACTTGCTTGTCAGATAATTAAGTATTGCCTCCCCCGAATTCCGCAGTGAATGTCATCCGGGCATCAAGCGCCGATTGCGACATGATGACCCAACTGCTTTAATACATTCTTATGGTGCCCATCTATGAATGAGCCTGATATGGCAGCCAGTGATATCCTTGGCAACCTTGGTCCGCTGGCCCCATTGGCCGGCGTCTGGGAAGGAGACCAGGGCGTTGATATCGCACCGGGCAGGGATGGCCCGGCCAAAACACAGTTTCGTGAGCGCATAACCTTTGAGCCGATGGGACCGGTCGAAAACGGGCCCCAGACATTGTATGGCCTGCGCTATGCCACTGTTGCCTGGCCCATGGGTGAAGACGAACCCTTCCATGAAGAGCTCGGCTACTGGATGTGGGATGCCGATGCAAAAACCGTGATGCGCTGTTTCATGGTGCCTCGTGTCGTCACAGTCAATGCCATCGGCAAAGCTGAAACTCATGCCAAATCTTTTGTTCTTTCGGCTGATCTCGGTTCACAGACTGATGGCATCCTGTCCAATCCATTTCTCGATCAGGCTTTCAGGACCGTACGTTATGAGCTTAAGGTAACTGTGCATGAAAATGGCAGTTTCAGTTATGAAGAAGATACCCAGCTTCAGATCCGGGATCAAAATGAGGTGTTTCATCACACGGATCAGAACACGCTGACAAAAGTGCCGAGGTAGACACGCCTCTGCTGGCATACTGACCGACTTTGTGAAATGGATATCTTCGTCTGACGGACAGATGGGACAGGGGTTTACATGTTAAATATTCAGAAGATTGACCACATCGGTATCCGCGTCAGCGATATCGAGGCATCCATCGCCTTCTACGAGAACCTGGGCTTTGCAAAAATCCTCGATGCGGGATTCAAGGACGGCCATCCGGTCATCATGCAGCATGCATCTGGCGTGACCCTGAATCTGCTTGGTCCCAGCAGTCAGAAAAAGGGCGTCAATATCCTGATGGATGTTTCCGAAAAATACGCCGGCTACACGCATATCGCGCTACGGGTGGAATCACTGGAAGCCACGCGCAAGACACTGAAAAAGCTGGGAATTGAAATCACCGACTCTTTCGAGTTCGGCAAAGCGATGTCGGCAGTGTTTATCCGCGATCCGGACCGCAATGTCATCGAGCTGGACGAGGTGGATGAGGCGCATCTGATGGAAACCATGGTTGACCACAAAGCCGGATCATAATGCCATGATGAATATTTCACTGATCTGGGCGCAGGATGAAAACGGGGTGATCGGCAGGGAATGACCGCAGAACTGAACGATGACGGTCGCCGCCATTGAAATGGTGTCCATTGGCATTTTTCCGGACCCGCTGATTGATATCTGCAAAGCAGCCTCGGGTGGCCTTGTCTGACTGAGGAAATCAGTCGCATTTCCTGGTGGTCCATTTATAAAACAAGTATGCGGTTGTTGCACACATCTGTATTTAGACACGGGCTGTCTCTTGCCTATCCATGTTAAGGCTTGCCATGGGTGCCCAATATGAGTATAAATCGCGCCCTTTTGGAAATTAGCGGAGATTTGAAGTGAAAACTGACATTCATCCTGAATATACCGCCGCCAAGGTAACTTGTTCATGCGGCAACACATTTAAGACCCAGTCTACGGTGGGCGATATCCATGTCGAAATCTGTTCGGCCTGTCATCCATTTTACAGCGGTAAGCAGAAGATTGTGGATACCGAGGGCCGTGTGGAACGTTTCTACAAGAAATACGGCAAGACCTCTGCCAAGGCATAAGGGCATTTGGAGTTAACGATGTATGCAGTAATTCAAACCGGCGGCAAGCAGTATCGCGTCCAGGAAGGCGACACCCTGCGGATCGAAAAGCTGGATGCCGAGGTTGGTAAGAAAGTAACCTTTGATCAGGTGCTTCTGGTTGGCGAGGGCGACAAAATCAAGGTCGGTACCGATGCTGCCAAATCCACGGTCACGGCTGTGGTCACCGATGCGGACCGTGGCAAGAAGGTTATCATTTTCAAGAAGCGCCGCCGCAAGCACTACCGCCTGACGCAGGGACATCGCCAGTCATACACAGCGGTGCAGATCACCAAGATCGGCGCAGCCAAGGCGGCAAAACCGGCCCAGGACAAGGGAGCGGCAAGGCCAAAGGCTGCTGCGCCGGCCAAGAAGGCCTCAGCCAAGCCTGCTGCCACCAAGAAGGCGGCGGCACCCAAAGCTAAGGCTGCGAAGCCGACGGAGGCCAAGGCAGCAAAACCTGCAGCCAAAACCGCCGCCAAACCGAAGGCAGCGGCCGCAAAGAAAACAGCTGCCAAGAAAGCAGCCGACAAGGAGTAAGCCATGGCACACAAAAAGGCAGGCGGTTCTTCCAGGAACGGACGCGATTCCAACGCCAAGCGTCTTGGTGTGAAGAAATACGGCGGCGAGGCTGTGCGCGCCGGCAACATTCTGGTGCGCCAGCGTGGCACGAAGATTCGACCGGGCAAAAATGTCGGTTGTGGCAAGGACTACACGCTATTCGCGCTTACGGACGGCAATGTTGAGTACTATAAGAAGGCGGGACGTACCACCGTCCGCATCGCTTCCTAGTCTGATACGGTTGCAATGTTCCGGGGCGCGGCTTTGGTCGCGCCCTTTTGTTTGGCGACGATGCAATATGCCTGATTTTTCTTTTTGTTATCCCGGCTTGGTGGTGTAATTCAAATCATGCGCTTTATTGACGAGGTAAAGATTGATGTGCGGGCTGGCAATGGTGGCGCCGGCTGCGTTTCATTCCGTCGGGAAAAGTATATTCCAAAAGGCGGCCCTGACGGTGGTGATGGCGGGCGCGGCGGCCATGTTGTGCTTGAGGCAACGCTGCAGAAGAACACGCTGCAGGAGCTTTACTTGCGCAAACATCTGATTGCAAAGAATGGCCAGCCCGGCATGGGGAAAAAGAAACATGGGCATAATGGCGCGGATATTTGCGTGCAGGTACCGGTCGGCACGATCGTGAAAGACGAGTTCGGTGAGGTGCTGGCCGACCTGACACATGATGGCTGCCAGTACATTATGGCCAGCGGTGGTCGAGGTGGCCTGGGAAACAGCAATTTCGCCACCAGTACCAATCGCGCGCCGCGTTATGCGCAACCGGGCCTGGAAGGTGAAAGTGGCATCCGCTTTCTTGAGCTGAAGTCCATGGCTGATGTCGGGCTGGTCGGGCTACCCAACGCCGGCAAGTCCACGCTGCTGGCACGCATTTCCAATGCCCGGCCCAAGATTGCCGATTATCCTTTCACGACGCTGGCACCGTCGCTGGGACAGGTGTTCATGGAAGATGGTGATGGCTTTGTGGTGGCAGATATTCCCGGCTTGATCGAAGGCGCGCATGAAGGCAAGGGGCTTGGCGATCGTTTCCTGCGTCATGTCGAACGCACCAGACTGTTGTTGCATCTGGTGGATGCAAGTTGCCCCGAAGGGCGGAGTATTGCATCGCAGGTCAGGGAGATTGAAACCGAGCTTGAAGGCTATGGCGCTTCGGTTGCGGATAAAATGCGGTTGCTGGTTTTGAACAAGATTGATGCGCTGTCTGCTGATGCGATTACGGCGGCAGAAGAGGAAACAGCGGCACTCAGCCTGCCGGTTTACGCGCTGTCTGCCGTCAGTGGCGAAGGGGTAGATCGCTTGTTATATGATGTTTATGACCTTGTGCAGGCCCGGCGGGCGGCGGATATAGAGAGTGCCAGTGTGAGGGAGGAGCAACTTGATTCGATCGCGGACTGATTTGCAGCGTGTAAAACGGTTGGTGGTTAAAATCGGCAGTTCGCTGCTGGCGGACAGGACTACAGGCGTTAATCAGCATCTTGTAAACCAGCTGGCGGATGAAGTCGCTGCATTCATGGCTGCCGGACGGGAGGTTGCGATTGTCTCCTCCGGCGCGGTGGCTCTGGGTTGTGTGCATATGGGCTGGGTTGGCAGACAGCTGTCCGTCCATGAAAAGCAGGCAGCGGCGGCCATTGGTCAGACGTCATTGATGCGTGCCTATGAACAGGCATTCGGCCGTCATGGATTGGGCGTTGCGCAGATGCTGCTGACCAAGGACGATCTGCGTCACCGCAGGCGTTATCTTAATGCCAGCAATACCAGTGAAACTCTGTTTTCTGCGGGCGTCATCCCTGTCGTCAATGAAAACGACACTGTCGTTGTCCAGGAAATTAAGTTTGGCGATAATGATTCGCTGGGCGCTCTGGCCAGTCTGATGATTGATGCGGATTTGCTGGCCATGCTGACCGATGTGGATGCCCTGTATGAAGCAAATCCGATGACAACGCCTGATGCCGGACGCATTGGTGTTGTTGAGGCAATCACGCCCAAAATCATAGCCATGGCTGGCGATGCCGATTCGCATTTTGGCACTGGCGGCATGGCAAGCAAGCTCAGAGCGGCCCGCATCGCAACACGCGGCGGCGTTACGGTTGCAATTGTCAGCGGACAGGACGCGGGTATTTTGTCCCGGCTACTTGATGGCGAAGATACCGGAACGCTGTTTCTGTGCGGTACGGACAGGCATACGCGCCGGCAGCACTGGATTGCCGATGTGTTGCATCCGGCTGGCGTCATTCGCGTGGATGGTGGAGCTGAATCAGCCTTGCTCGAACAGGGCAGCAGCCTTCTGCCTGTCGGCGTTGTTGAAATTGAAGGTACGTTTGACAAGGGTGAATGCGTCGAGATTGCCGGACCGTCCGGACCGATTGCACGCGGCCTTTGTAACTACAGTTCGGATGAAATGTTGAAAATTATAGGTGCCAGCAGTAACGACATCGAAACCATTCTGGGCTACCGTGATTTTTCATCCGTCATTCACAGGGATAACCTTGTGCTTTGCAGGGATGCAGATGGATGATTGCAGCGATGGATTCGGGATACAGGCAGGGAGAAAAATATGAGTGATACACAGGCGGTCATGACAACACTGGGCGAGCAGGCCAGAGATGCCGCCAAGGGCATGCGCATGGCGGAGACAAAGCTGAAGAATCATGCGCTTGAGCTTGCGGCCACTGTTATCAGGCGTGAACGGGATGAGATTCTGGCCGCCAATGCCATGGATATGAAGGTGGCTGAACAGAGTGGTCTGGATGCGGCTCTGCAGGAGCGTCTGGAACTGAATGGTGATCGCGTAGAAGCCATGGCTGAGGGGCTGGAACAAATCGCTGCTCTGCCGGACCCTGTCGGCGCCATTTCCGATCTGGTCTACCGGCCTTCCGGTATTCAGGTGGGGCATATGCGGGTGCCTCTGGGCGTGATCGGCATTATTTACGAATCACGTCCCAATGTTACGGCCGATGCCGCGGGCCTGTGCCTGAAATCCGGCAATGCCGCAATCCTGCGTGGTGGTTCGGAGGCTATTCATTCAAACCGCGTCGTGGCTGCGTGCCTGCGACGGGCCCTGGTGGATGCCCATCTCCCTCAGGATGCCGTTCAGCTCGTGGATAGTACCGACCGGGCGCTGGTTGGCGCTATGCTTGCTTCTGAGAAGCATGTTGACGTCATCATTCCGCGTGGCGGCCGTTCGCTGATTGAGCGCGTAGCAGCAGAATCGCGTGTGCCGGTCATCAAGCATCTGGATGGAATCTGTCATGTCTATATTGATGCCCATGCCGATCAATACATGGCGCTGGATATCGCTGTCAATGCCAAAACACAGCGCTATGGCGTCTGCAATGCCATGGAGACGCTGCTTGTACACAAGGATATTGCTGCATCGATTCTTCCTGACATGATTCAGGCCATGCTGGACAAGGGCGTGGAAGTGCGCGGTTGTGAACAGACGCGTGCGCTGGTCAAGGCTCTGGATGTCAAGGAGGCGTCCGAGGAGGACTGGTGCAGCGAATATCTTGCGCCGGTGTTGGCGATCCGTGTGGTGGATTCTCTGGATGCAGCCATTGATCACATTGCCCGGTATGGCTCCGGCCATACGGAAAGCATCGTGAGCGGAGACTATGCCAGTGGGCGCCGTTTCCTGCGTGAGGTTGATTCATCGTCAGTGATGTGGAATGCCTCCACAAGATTTGCCGATGGTTTCGAGTATGGCCTTGGTGCAGAGATTGGTATTTCCACGGACAGATTGCATGTGCGCGGACCTGTCGGCCTGGAAGGGCTGACGACCCGGAAATGGATTGTCCTGGGCCATGGGGAGATTCGGGAGTGAGCACCTGAATCGCCCGAATCGCCAGATTGTCGGAGTTTTCGGGGGCAGTTTTGATCCGCCCCATATCGGCCATCAGGCATTGGTGCGGGCAGCCTTTTGCCTGCCTGGTCTGGATGAGGTATGGGTGATCCCGGTGGGGGTACCAGTGCATCGGGCACTGTCCGGCAGGGCCGATGCACACACACGCCTGTTGTGGACGCGACGCATCTTTGCGGGTGAGCCGCGTGTGCATGTGCAGGACTGGGAGGTCAGACGGCAGCAGCCGACATCCGCATTACATACCCTGCAATATATCAGCCGGCAGTATCCGCAGGTTTCTCCGGTGCTGTTACTCGGTGCCGATGCATTTGCCGGTATCGAATCATGGGTCGGTTACCCTGAGCATCGACATTTTTGTGACGTGGCGGTATTTGGCAGGGCGGGTCAGGCCATACCGGAGATTGACGGCTGGCAGTTTGTTCCGGTAAGTGCATGGCAGCACACACAGGGAACAGGGCATGTGCTGGTCATGGATGTATCATTGCCTGATATTTCGGCGACACAGCTTCGAGGAGAAGCGCTGCAGGGGAAACCGCTACGGGACCGGGTGCCGGCTGAGGTGTGCCAGGAAGTTGAACAGGCCTATGGGCCAGCTTGATCAGGATCGGAAAACATAATCAGGAATGCAGTTCCTCAAGGAGTAAGCGTGAGCCGCAAGAAAGCAGAAAAAAACGAAATGGCATTTGAACAATTGACACAGGCAGTTGTCGCAGCTGTTGAGGATAAAAAAGCACAGGATGTGCTGATTATCGATGTGCGGGGACGCTGTGCATTTGCAGATCGCTTTGTGCTGGCAACGGGCCGTTCGGACCGGCAACTTAAGGCCATGGCGCAGGCGGTGAGTGAGACGGCGCACCAGCACGGGCTGGCAGTCAACATAGAAGGCCTGGATGCCATGGAATGGCTGCTGATTGACCTCGGTGATGTGGTGGTGCATCTGTTTCTTCCCGAGGTGCGCGAGAGCTTTCAGTTGGAACGCCTCTGGGAACAGCCATCGACATTACCGGGCGGGAAAGGAGCTCAAGTCAAACAGTGAAATTGCGGCTGCTGGTTATCGGACGCGGTGCCCGTGAACTGGCAGCCTTCGAAGCGCGGTATCTGAAGCGCATGCGGGTCTGGGCGGATATTGACGTACTTGAACTGCCGGAAGGCCGCAGCAAACAGATGACGCAGCGCAGGCAGGAAGAAGAACGGCATGTTCTCAAACAGGTCACAAAAGGCTTTGTGCTGTTTGATGAGCATGGCACAGCATTATCGAGCATGGGCTGGGCTGATGTGCTGCAACAGTTTCCTGCTGATGGCAGGCTGGACTTTGTCATTGGGGGTGCGGATGGCATCAGTGATGCTTTGCGCCGGCATGCCTGGCAGTGCTGGAGTTTGTCTCCATTGACACTGCCGCATCAACTGGCGCGGGCGCTGGCGCTGGAACAACTCTACCGTGCTCTTACGATCATGCACGGCCATCCCTACCATCGGCCATGAGATTTCACAGATGATACCCTGCAGATACATATCGGTATTGATGGCCATCGCCATGCTGGTGACTGCCATGGCAGTGGAACTGCATGCCAAACCTGGCCAGGACACTCGTAACAGGCTGGAGCAGATCAAACAGGAACGTGGCAAGCTTGCGCAGGTTCGCCGGCAGCTTGAAAGGCAGCTTGGCAGTCTGGGACAGGAATTGCACAAACTTGACAGCAGTCTGGTCAAGGCACGGCAGGAACATCATGTGGCTGCGGAAAAAGTACGTCAGACCGATCGGAAGCTGGCTGTGCTGGAGAAAAAGCGTCTGCAGCAGTTGCAGCAGGTGGCCATGCTCAGGGAACGCATGCTCGATGAAGCAGCCGCTGCCTACCAGCGCAGTGGCAGAACTGCTGGCTGGCTGGCTGTGCTGGCCGGTATTTCCATGGATGAGATTCCACATCGCCAGCACATGCTGAACAGCGTGATGGTGTCACAGGCGGAGGATAAACATGCCTTTGAGCAAAGTGTGGTGCAACTGACCCTGATTGAGGCTGAAGTTCGGCAGCAAAGACAGGTGCTTGAGTCATTCCGCCTGGAAAAGAAACAGGCTGAGCAACAGGTTGCAACACGCTTTCAGCAGAAACAGAAGCTGGCCAGACGCGTGCAGCAAGATGTTGATTTAAAGAAAAAACGGGACGCGCAACTGGCTCGGCAGGAAAAAGCACTGCAAAAGCTGATGGATGGCCTCGGAGAAGACCTGCTGGCCATGGACAGGGCTTCGGGCTGGAAAAGTATTCGCAAACAGAAAGGCAGGCTTGCCTGGCCATTGCGTGGAAAGATTGTCGCAAGCTTCGGCTCCCGGCCAGCCGCGGATCAGCCCAGATTAAGTGGTGTACGGCTTGCCCCACACGGCGGTGCCCGGCAAGTGAAATCCATGGCTCCCGGCCATGTGCGTTATGCTGACTGGTTCGGCGGCTACGGTCTGATGATGATCGTGGATCATGGAGATGGCATCATCAGCGTTTATGCCCATAATGACGCCCTGTACAGGCAATTGGGTGATTGGGTCGAGGAGGGTGATGTGCTGGCTGATGCCGGCAGCACGGGCTGGATCAACGATGTGCGCCTTTATTTTGAGGTACGCGATACGGGTAAGCCAGTAAATCCGGCGCGCTGGTGCCGCAAATAATTTTGTGGCATGGTAAAAAATATTATGCTGAAATTTGTACGGTCATATGTCGATATGGCCTGCAGTGGAGTGAAATTGGAGTTGAGAAAATCGTTGATTGTACGTCACGTTATACTGGTTGCTGCCATACTGGCCATTACTGCAATGGGTCTGGCGATCGGCAAGCCGGGGGAAATGTTCCAGCAGGCAGCGGCGGCTACCGATTACCGGCAGTTGCAAAAATTTTCCCGCGTTATGGAAATGATCCGGAGTTCTTATGTCGAGGAAGTGACTGACGAAAAGCTGGTCGATGGCGCACTTGCAGGCATGTTGTCCAATCTTGATCCACATTCAGCCTACCTGGACAAAGAGATGTATAGCCAGATGCGGGTTGATACCAGTGGCAAATTTGGTGGTCTGGGCATTGAGATTGTGGCTGCGGAAGGCGGCATCCGTGTTGTCACTCCGATCGAAGATACGCCTGCGGACCGGGCAGGTATCAAGGCGGGTGATCTGATCATCAAAATCGATGATGAACTCGCCAAGGACATGACGCTACCCGAAGCAGTCAAAAAGATGCGCGGCAAGCCCGGCACCAGTATTCGACTGACGGTATTTCGCGAGAGCAAAGCGGCAGAGGGGCCGCTGGAGTTTACCATTGTACGCGCCGTGATTCAGGTGAAGTCTGTCAAAGCCGATCTGCTGGCTCCTGGTTATGCCTATTTGCGCATTACCCAGTTTCAGGAGAAAACCGAAAATCTGCTAAAAAAGAAAATTTCCGAAATAAAAAAACGTGCCAATGGGGCCCTGCATGGTGCAGTGCTGGATTTGCGTAATAATCCGGGGGGCTTGCTTGATCAGGCAGTGGCGGTTTCTGATATGTTCCTCAACAAAGGCGGCATCGTCAGCACAAAATCAAGAACAGGAAAAAATCTTTCATTCTCTGCGAACAAAGGAGATGTGCTGCGTGGCCTGTCACTGGTGGTGCTGATCAATCATGGTTCAGCTTCAGCATCTGAAATTGTTGCTGGCGCATTGCAGGATAACCACCGCGCCGTGCTCATCGGCACACAAAGCTTTGGCAAGGGCTCCGTACAATCGGTGGTTCCGCTCAATGATGGCACAGCATTCAAACTGACAACGGCGCTGTATTTTACCCCGAGCGGCCGCTCCATACAGGCGACGGGGATCGCACCAGATATCACCGTAGAACAGATCCAGGTGGCTGCTGCCAACGAGGATGCGCGTTCAAAACTTCCCTCCATATCCGAACGTGACCTCAAGGGACACCTGCAGAACGGCAACACCAAAAAGGCAAAAAAAGTGGATGAAGGGGAGGCAAGCAAGGCCATGCAAGAGCGTTTGTCCCGTGATGTGCAACTTCAGCGTGCACTGGATCTGCTTAAGGGCCTGGATGCGTTGCACAGCAAGTCCAGTTAATCCGGAGTAAAAGCCGTATGGCGAAGCGCAGGCGGGCGCCTTATTGGCTCTACGCCGTATTATCGTTATTACTGGTGGTTCTGGCGCTGCTGGCATGGCTGTCTGCCGAAGATGGCAGCCCTCAAGACAAGCAGACAAAGGCTGGATCGAAGCTGGCCAATGAAAGCTGGCCTGCTGATCAAACGATCCCGGAAATCCCCCACTATGAGGATTTTCAACAGCTTTCCAGACAGGCGAATCTGGGTTGGGATGTCCCAAGTTATCCTCCGACTGTCAACCCTCCCCGGGCCAGAGGCATTGCACTGATCATGGATGACATCGGTTATGATATGCATGCCCTGCAGCGGGTGCTGGCGCTGCCCTTCAAGGTAGCGATTTCGGTGCTTCCCGGTGCTCCCGGAGCCAAAAAGGCAGCGGAAATGGCACATGCAGCTGGCCACATTGTAATGCTGCACCTGCCGATGGAGCCGGCAAATCCGGTCTATCAGCAGCGTATGGATGACTCGTTCTTGCGCATAGACATGAATGAAGCACAGGTGCGGGCATTATTCCTACAGGCCCTTGATCGTGTTCCACATGCGGTCGGGGTCAATAATCACATGGGATCGCTGCTCACCAGCTCGGCTGCCCATATGCAATGGGTGATGTCGCTGTGCCGCGAGCAGGGACTGTTTTTTGTAGACTCGCGCACAAGCAGGGATTCTGTTGCCGCGGAGCAGGCATTACAATTCGGCCTGACTTGGGGAGAGCGTAAAGTGTTTTTTGATCATCAGAGCGATCCGGAATCTTTGCAACTGTCATGGCAGGCCGCGCAGCGGTGCCTGAAGCGGCACAAGAGTTGTATTGTGATTGCCCATCCGTATGCACAGACGCTGGATTTTCTTGAACACCGCATTTCCGAGCAGGATCAACAATGGATTCAGCCGGTGACAGATATATTGCACAGTAATTCGGCAAGTCTGGAGAATTCGTCATGATAGCCGCATTACGACGCTATTTTATCACCGGTCTGGTGGTGCTGGTCCCGATTGTCATCACTATTCTTCTGGTGACCTGGCTGGTGGACCTGTCTGATCGTCTGCTGGCCCTGCTGCCGCTGCGTTATCAGCCGGATGCCCTTTTCGGTACGCATGTGCCGGGGCTTGGTATTGCGCTGGCATTGTTGGCTGTAATGGGCATTGGCATGCTGGTGACCAACTTCATTGGCCGGCATGTCTTACGCTGGTTTGATGCATTGCTGGCGCAGGTGCCCCTAGTGCGTTCGGTGTATGGCGCCGTAAAACAGTTGACAGAAGCTGTTCTCGGCAAGGGCGGAAAGGCCTTTCGCCAGGTTGTGCTGGTTTCTTTCCCGCAGCCAGGGCAATGGACCATTGGTTTTGTGACCGGTCCTGCCACACTGCCGGTTCCGGGCGCAGATGAAGATGAAAGGGTTTCGGTTTTTGTCCCGACAACGCCGAACCCAACCTCCGGCTGGCTGCTGTTTGTCCGCGCATCCGAACTGGTGGTGCTGGATATGACGGTCGAGGAAGGAATGAAGGTGGTGGTCTCCGGCGGCGTGCTGGCGCCAAAAACTGAGCCCGCACCAAAGGCGTAAAGATGGCGCGAAGGCTTTGCTCATGCAGCCATTCCCTATACGATCCGCATCCATGATGCGACAGCGGGTATATCTTCTTCATTTGTTTATGGCACTCATCTGTCTGATGTGTGCCCTGCCGGTGCAGGCAAAAGAATCCGATGCGCTGGAAGAAGCGCGTGCACTGATTGATGCAGATCGCAGTCAGGAAGCCGTGCGTATGCTGGAGCACAGCGTCGAGGTTGATGCAGACGATTACCATGCATGGTTCCTGCTGGGTGTCGCCCACTCGCGGCAAAGGCAATTTCATCAGGCCATTGAGGCATTTCACAAAGTCTCCGAATTGCGGCCGGATCTGGCTGAACCTCATAACAATCTGGCGGTCATCTACAATGAACTGGGTGATGTGCGTGCTGCTGTGCGGGAGCTTGAAGTTTCACTGGAGAAAAAGCCGGATTATGCAACAGCGCAGGAAAACATTGCTGATTTGCATATCAAGCTGGCATTACAATATTATAAAAAAGCGCTGGAGCAGTCACCGAATGAGTCACTGACAAAGCGCTACCAGCGGCTGCTGCGCGTGCGGGATCCGGGCGCTCCGGCCCCGATCATGGCAACAGAAGAAGCAAAAACTGTACCGGCTGATACTGCTGCAATCAGTACAGAACAACTTGTGAAAAATCCATCAACTGAGAATGTTGCGGAAGCTGTGGTCAGTTCCAGGCAACCCGATATTCAGGAAGCCACTCAAGATGGAATTGAGAGTGAGCAGGCAACGCAGGCAGAGGATATCGAAGCGGCACGTACCGCTGTTGAGGCATGGCGCATGGCCTGGAGTGACCGCGATATCGATGGTTATGTTGCTGTCTATGCCGATGATTTTTATCCAAGGAAAAAGTTTGCCTCGCGTGATGACTGGCTGCGTTACAAGCGGCGCGTGATTACCGGCAAACAGTTTATCCGGGTAACGCTCGAGCATGTGCAAAGCGAAGTACTGGAGCCGGGCAAACGGGTTCGGATGCGTTTC
Organism: Mariprofundaceae bacterium; assembly: GCA_046756985.1. Classification (GTDB taxonomy): domain Bacteria; phylum Pseudomonadota; class Zetaproteobacteria; order Mariprofundales; family Mariprofundaceae; genus JBHHXG01. The sequence goes on from JBHHXG010000015.1 coordinate 20,802, forward strand.
CTGCAACACTTTGTGTCAAACAATTACAACAGTGACGACCGCAAAGAGCTTGTAATCGAACGAAAAAACAATAGCTGGAAGATTGTGCGTGAAAGTAGCTGGTAAGAATCCACTGATTACTGCGGCGCTGACGGCCTGGCTTTGTCTGCCATGGCCGGCTCAGGCATTGTCTGATGAGGTGGCGCTGCGGGCATGGACTGCACTGGAGACCCGGGATAGCACCGTTGTGCGGGCATTGCCGGAAAAGGAACGGGCTATTCTGAAGGCGACGCTGGCATTGCAAACCAACCGGCCGGAGCAAGCATTGTCGTCGCTTCCCGAGCAATTTAGTGATGATCCGCTGGTTGCATTGTTACAGGCAGAGGCACACCGGCGTAAAGCGCTGCAGGCGGTGGGGCGTGCAGGCGCCTATGCCCAAGGCTTACAGGCGGAGTCGGAAATGCTGGCCTCCGCCAATTTGTCCGCAGGCCTGAATGAAGCCGATGTCCGCCTGCGTGCCTTTGTTGACAAGCTGGATGGCATTTATGGCGACCCGCTTGATCTGCTGGCCCTGGGATCGGACGTAAAAAGTGTTTTTCTGGTTGATAAGGCACGCTCACGCATGTTTGTGTTTGAGCGCGATCAGGACGGCGTGTTCCAGCGTGTCGCCGATGAGTATGTCGTAACCGGGGCAAAGTCCGGCGATAAAAAAATCGCAGGCGATGCCCGCACGCCCAATGGCGTATATCGCTTTATCAAGCGCCTTGAAGGAGATGGCCTGCCACCACGCTACGGGCCTGTGGCCTTTCCGATTGATTACCCCAATGAACTGGATCAACTGCATCACAAAAACGGCCATGGCATCTGGATGCATGGTTATGCCAATGGTGTCGGGCGCCGCCCTCCGCGCGATACCAGGGGCTGCTTTGCGTTGCCAAACCCCCGTCTGCTGGCCATGGCAGAGCATATTTATCTTGGCCATAGCTGGGTGCTGGTTGGCGAAGGTTTTGTTTTTAACCGGGACGAGGAAAAACAGGCGCGGTTACAGTCAGTTTCAGACACCCTCGAATCCTGGCGCTCAGACTGGAGCTCTCTGGATACCGATGCTTATCTTGCGCACTATCATCCGAAATTCCGCTCGGGGAAACGGGGTCTTTCCGCATGGAAACGCTACAAACACAGAGTGAACCGAAACAAATCATTTATTGATGTCACTTTTGCCGATATGACAATCGTCCGCGACCCGAATGCCTGGCCGGAGGGTGAAGTGGTCATCGCTGAATTCGATCAGCACTATCGTTCAAGCAATTATCAGGATAAAAGCCGCAAGCGGCTTTATCTGGCGCGCGCAAACGATCATGAGCCATGGCGTATCCTGATTGAAGAAGCGGTAAAGTAATGGCTAAAAAAGACAAGAAAGCCACATCTGAAGTCGAGGACCTGTCCGCCCGCCGTATGCAGCAGCTGGCCGGTGAGAACCGTGAGTTGAAGCAATATGTTGCGGAGGTAATGAAGCGGTTGCGTGAGAATGAGCGCCTGTTCTCGCGCCTGTTTGAGCTTGAATCGCATGTGCTGGCCGCAACCGACCCCGAGGATCTCTGTTTTACCCTGCTCCGGGGCCTGCGTTCCGGTTTTGAGCTTGATTTCGTCCGCTTCTGGTTCGACCGCTCCAGTTTTATGGGCGGGCGCAAGCTTGACGCACTTTCCGAGCGCGACCTGGTCTGGGTGGAGGAGGAGGAGATTCAGCGTATGGGTCTGGCAAGCAGCCATATCTGCCTGATGCGCCTGACACCGAAAAAAGGCTTCGACTGGCTGGAGGAGAGGGATCATCACCTGGGCTCACTGGCTTTGCTCACGCTCGGTGATTTGTCGCAACCGTTTGGCGTGCTGGGAATGGGATCGGTCGATGGTGAACGCTTTAGTCCGGACCAGAGTTCTGACTTTCTGCAGCATCTGGCTCAGGTGGTAGGCTTAAGTCTCGAAAATGCCGTTGCCAGAGAGCGCCTGGCCCGATTGGCCATCACCGATTCGATGACTGGCAGCCATAATCGTCGCTTTCTGCAGCCGCATAGCCATCAGCCGCTATCACAATGGTTCGGCAAGGATGTGCAGGTGGCCTGCCTGTATCTGGATGTGGATGACTTCAAGGCCATCAACGAGCGACTGGGGGATACGGCAGGCGATGATGTACTGGCTTCTGTTTGCAAAGAGATGCGGCGCTTTGTCCGCACCCAGGATCCGCTGATACGTATGAGCGGTGACGAGTTTGTATTGCTGCTTCCGGGATGCTCCAGGGGGAAGTCAGAAGAGATTGCCGGCCGTATCACCAAGGCCTGTGATGGGCTTGAGGTGCAGGATCAGCAGATCAGTGTCAGCGTCGGCCTTGCCATATCATCGGCAGATCAGGACATGGCCGTGAAGGCGCTGATCGAGCGTGCGGATCAGGCCATGTATGTCGCCAAGGCGCTTGGTGGCGGACGTTTTGAAATCGCTGATGGTGACGAGGATAGCGATTGATCTTTCGCTGAAAGCGGCGATTGACCGCTTTCTTCGGCAGCTGGCGGATGTACGGCTCGCTTCCGAACATACCATCGACAGCTACAGCCATGATCTGAACCAGTTTATTGAACATTGCGGCGATATGGCGCTCTCACAGGTTGGCCGCGAGCATGTGCAGGACTGGCTGGTAGCCTCGCATGCCATGGGCCTGGCGCCGGCAACGCTGGCGCGCAGGCTTTCCGCCTTGTCCAGTTTTTTTGATGCAGCCGTTGAGACCGGATGGTGCGAGATCAACGTAGCCGCCGGCGTGCGTCCTCCCAAACAGCCCAAGCGCCTGCCGCGGAATCTGCCGCCGGAACAGACCAGTCAGCTATTGCATGCCACCGACATGCGAAATGAGGCGCGTGATTTGGCCCTGCTTGCCGTGATGTATGGCTGCGGCCTGCGTGTATCCGAGGCTGTGGGACTGAATCTGAATGATGTTGACCTGCAGGGGTGTGAACTGCGCGTTCTGGGCAAAGGGCGCAAAGAACGCATTGTGCCCATGCCGGAGGGTGTTGTGACGCTGCTGCGGCGCTATCTTGATGAGCGGCTGGCGCAGGCCGGTGATGAGCAGGCCGTGTTCCTGAACCGGCGGGGCGGCAGGCTTACGACCAGAAGCGTGCAGCGCATGCTCAAGAAGCGGGCGTTGGAAACAGGCGCGGATACGTCGGTTACACCACATCGGTTGCGCCATTCCTTTGCCACGCACCTCTTGGCCGGTGGTGTGGACCTGCGCGCCATTCAGGAGTTGCTTGGCCATGCGTCACTAAGCACAACCGAGCGTTATACGCATCTGGATATCACCAAGCTGACTGAGGTGTATGATGAGGCGCATCCGAGGGCGAAACGTAAATCTTAATGACAGAGTTCTAATCCTCTATGGCACGCCCTAGGAGATTAGAACCATCTCATTCCTAACTGCAATGAGTGTTTAAATATTCATCCATTTCAGAATTAGAGAGCATGGGGATGAGTTTGGCGTTGGCTTCTGGCATGGGGAAATCACCAAGCTCATCAAGTTTTACCCATACATGAGGGCTTTCACTATTTAAGCCTGATGTATCTGGGCAGATGCAGATAAACAAGAGAAAGTTGAGTGTCCGATCAACGTAAGTATGTGATGCCTTGCCCAGATGCCGCCAGTGTTTGCCAGTCAGTCCGGTTTCTTCTTTCAGTTCACGGATGGCGGCCTGTAAGGGTTTTTCATTGTCTTCTACCTTGCCGCCGGGGAAGGACCACAGCCCACTTTGATGGACATCGTCCGGCCGCTTTAGGAGTAGTACTTCCTTTTTGTTATTGAATGCGGCAACAAGCGCGATGACCTGAGCAGTGTCAGGTGCGGTATTCGGCATTGATGGTGATGTAATCGTGGGTGAGATCGCCGGTCCACACTGTTGACGATGCGTTTCCCATACCGAGATCAATGGTCAATGAAAACTCATCCTGCGCAAACACGGCCATGCCATCCGCATCCTGGTAGTCCGGGTGCAGGTTTCCGCGCTCCAGCATCAGCACATCATCCGCCTTCAGGCAAATTGTATCGGTATCGATTGCAACCCCTGAATTGCCGATGGCCATCAGGATGCGGCCCCAGTTGGCATCACTGCCTGCAAAAGCGGTTTTGACCAGTGGCGATACGGCAATGGCCCGACCCACCGCGCGTGCATCTTCTCCATTGGCAGCGCCGGTGACATGGATGGTCACGAACTTGGACACGCCTTCACCATCACGGACAATCATCTGAGCCAGCTCGATGCTGAGCCCTGTTAATGCCTGCTCAAATTCAGATATTTCCTCCAATGGGGTTTGACCCAGGCCGATGCCGGAGGAGAGCAGGTACACGGTGTCGTTGGTGGAAGTGTCACCATCCACGCTGATGCAGTTGAACGAGCGATCGGCGGCGCGTTTCAGCATCGGCTGCAGCAGCTCGCGGGTCAGTGGTGCATCGGTGGCGATGAAGGCCAGCATCGTAGCCATGTCCGGGTGAATCATACCGCTGCCCTTGGCAATGCCGGTGATCGTGTAGTCACCCACTTTCCTCGAAGCCCATTTGGCGAAGGTATCGGTGGTGCGGATGGCTTCGGCGGCAGCTTCCCATCCGTCATCGCTCAACGCATCGGCGGCCTCGTGCATGCCTTGTTGAATGCGCTCAATCGGGAATGGCGTACCGATGACGCCGGTGGAGGCGGATAACGTTTGTTCACTTGAGCAGCCAGCGGCAGCAGCTCCGGCTTCAATCAGTTGCTGCGACCACACCCGCTCCATGTCGCCAACACCGGCATTGGCATTACCGCTGTTGGCGACAATGCAATGAATATCTTCGCTGTTTTTTTCAATGGCTTGCTGTCCGAAATCCACGCAGGCGGCACGGAAACGGTTCTGTGTGAACACGCCCGCCGCATGGCAGGGAACATCGGATACGATCAGCGTGACATCCTGACGTTTGCCTTTCAGTTCCGGCGATTTGACACCGCACGATGCCGTACCGGCCCGGAACCCCGGAATGGGCAAGGGCGGGTCGAGCTGGGGCGGATTGACTGCCATGTTAGAACCCTAAGCCGCCTTGCGTTTACCGTGGCACTGTTTGTACTTTTTGCCGGAACCGCAGGGGCAGGGGTCGTTACGGCCAACCTTGGCTTGCTTGCGCTTGAAGGTCTTTGGTTTCTCCTGCTCGACTTCTTCCTCACCATGACTGAAGGTCATTGGCGTGGTTTCCTGCGGCTGTTTCACTTGCGGCGGCTGTTCAACCTGCACGCGGTGCAAGGCGATCATCGTCTCTTCGCGGATGCGATTGATCATACCGGCAAACAGTTCGAAGGATTCGCGCTTGTATTCCTGCAGCGGCTGTTTCTGGGCATAGCCGCGCAGGCCGACGCTCTGGCGCAGGTGGTCCATGGCCAGCAAATGCTCCTTCCAGTGGTGGTCCAGAATCTGCAGCAAGAGGAACTTCTCGAAGCCGCGCATCTGATCCTCGCCGGTCAGCGTCTCTTTTTCACGCATCATGGCCTCAAGCGCTTCCGTGATGCGTGCTGTCATCGCTTCAGCGTCCTGCACCTCATCTGATTCGACCCACTGCGCAACAGGCGCATCCAGCAACACCTTTTCATGCAGCTCTTTTTGCAGGCCCTCCAGATCCCAGTCTTCGGCATGGGCCTGGGCCGGCATGTGCTGTTCGACAATACGGTTGGCGAAATCAAGGCGCATGTCCTCAATCACGTCGCGCACATCGTCGGCCTGTAGCAGTTCACGGCGCTGTGAGTAGATGACATCGCGCTGCTGGTTCATGACGTCATCGTATTCCAGCAATTGCTTGCGGATATCGAAGTTGCGGCCCTCAACTTTCTTCTGCGAATTTTCAATGGCTTTGGTGACCCAGGGGTGCTCGATGACTTCACCCTTGTTGAAGCCCATCTTGGTGAGCATGCCCTGCATTTTCTCACCGCCGAAGATGCGCATCAGATCATCTTCCATCGACAGGTAAAAACGGCTTGAGCCGGGGTCGCCCTGACGGCCGGCACGGCCTCTGAGCTGGTTGTCGATGCGGCGGGACTCATGCCGTTCGGTGCCGATGATGTGCAGACCGCCGGCTGAAACAACTTCTTCGTGTTCGGCCTGACATGCAACCCTGATCTCCTCTTCCTTCCCTGCTTTGTCAGCGGCATCAGATTTCGAAGAATGCTGCTCAATCAGCATATCGGGATTGCCGCCCAGCATAATATCGGTGCCGCGGCCAGCCATGTTTGTGGCAATAGTTACTGCCCCTTTGCGGCCTGCCTGGGCAACGATCTCAGCCTCACGTTCGTGCTGCTTGGCGTTTAGAACCTCGTGCCGGATGCTCTTCTTTTTTAACATGTCAGACAGCAACTCGGATTTTTCAATCGATGTAGTGCCAACCAGAATAGGCGTGCCCTTTTCGTGAATCTGGACGATTTCCTCCAGAATGGCGTCATATTTATCTTCCTGATCGCGGTAAATCAGATCAGCCATATCGTCCCGGATCATCGGCTGGTTAGTTGGCACGATGACCACTTCCAGTTTGTAAATCTTCTGGAATTCCTCGGCTTCGGTATCAGCCGTGCCGGTCATGCCGGCCAGCTTGTCGTACATGCGGAAATAGTTCTGGAAGGTAATGGATGCAAGCGTCTGGTTTTCTGGCTGAACCGTTACTCCCTCCTTGGCCTCCAGCGCCTGATGCAGACCATCGGAATATCGCCGGCCCGGCATCATGCGACCGGTAAATTCATCAATAATGAGGACCTCATTATTACGCACGATGTAGTCCACTTCGCGCGTGAATAGCGTATTGGCACGCAGAGCCTGTGTAGCGGCATGCAGTAGATTGACGTTTTCCGGATCATACAGATTGCCGGATTTCATCAGGCCCGCTTTGCGGAACAGCTCTTCAACATGCTCCATGCCTTCTTCGGTATAGGAAACGGCCTTGTCCTTCTCATCCTTCTCATAATCAGACGCATCAAGCTGTTTGATGAGTTTGTCGGCCTGCCCATACAGTTCGGTCGCCTGTTCGGCGGGCCCTGAAATAATCAGTGGCGTGCGCGCTTCATCAATCAGGATGGAATCCACCTCATCGACAATGGCGTAATACAGGCCTCGTTGCACCAGTTCTTCACTGGCAAAAGCCATGTTGTCGCGCAGGTGATCAAAGCCGTACTCGTTGTTGGTGCCATAGGTAATATCGGCAGCATAAGCCTTCTGACGCTGTTCGTTGTCCAGCCCGTGCTTGATGACGCCCACGGACAGCCCAAGGAAGTTGTACAACTGCCCCATCCACTTGGCATCGCGGCTGGCCAGATAATCGTTGACGGTGACAACATGCACACCTTTTCCGGTTAGCGCATTCAGATAAACTGAAAGCGTGGACATCAGCGTCTTGCCTTCACCGGTCTTCATTTCGGCAATCTGGCCATGATGCAGGATCATGCCACCGATGAGCTGCACGTCGAAGTGACGCATGCCCAGCGTACGCACACTTGCCTCACGGACTACCGCAAATGCCTCAGGCAGCAGATCATCCAGCGATTCGTCCTTCTCCAGCCGCTGTTTGAACTCGTCCGTTTTTGCCTTCAGCGCATCATCGGACAGGGCCTTGATACCAGCTTCCAGCGCATTGATTTTGTCCACAAGCGGATACAATTCCTTGAGAATGCGCTCATTGCGGCTGCCGAACATTTTGGTCAAAACATTGAACATGGAAAAAGGCTCCAGAAGGTCTTCAGATAAGGCGCGGAAAGCTACCATGTACGGTGAGCCGCACCAAGGCATGCAATCAGGACTCCAAAAATGCCCCCAGGCGGCGGACCCCCTTATGCAGGCACTGCAGGCTGGTAGCATAGGAAAACCGCACATGCTTCTCAGCTTGATAGCTGCCAAAGTCTTCGCCGGGCGTAATGGCAACACCGGCCTTCTCCAGCAATTGCCAGCAGAAACCCTTCGAATCGTCTGTCAGTTTTTCAACATTGGCATAGATATAAAACGCCCCCTGCGGTTCTACGACAATGCCAAAGCCGAGTTTTGGCAGCGCATCCAGCAGATAGCGCCTGCGCTCGTCGTAAGCCTGGCGCATGGTCTTTACCGCATCGGTGGCCGACAGGGCGGCGATTGCGGCATGCTGGGACAGCGTCGGCGCGGCGATGAAGATATTCTGCATGACGCGCCGGGCTGGCTCGATAAGCTCTTCGGGTACAATCACCCAGCCGATGCGCCAGCCGGTCATGGCCCATCGCTTGGAAAAGCCGTTGACAACAATGGCATGATCGCTGAATTGCAGGGCACAATCGCAGGACGCGCCGTAATTCAGCCCATGATAAATCTCATCGGAAATAAGATAGCCGTTATGGCTCTGGCAGAAAGCAGCAATCGCAGACAGTTCAGGCGCATCGATCAGCGTGCCGGTGGGATTGCCGGGCGAGATGACCACCGCCGCCTGCGTATCATCCCGCCAGTGAGATTCAGCTTGTTTCAGGCCCAGATGATACCGGGAATCCGGTCCGACTGGCACATTGATCGGTTCTCCGCCTGCCAGACGAATGAAATTCCTTTGGCATGGATAGCCGGGGTCCGACAGCAGCACAGACTCTCCCGGATTCAGCAGCACGGCATAAATCAGGTTGAAGGCTCCGGAAGTTCCGGGCGTGATCAGGATGCGTTCCGGCGCGACACGGACTCCATATTCGCTCTGATACCATTTTGACAGTGCTTGCTGCAGCTCCGGCGCACCGGTGGACGGCGTATAGAAATTATCGCCACATTGCAGGCGCTCGCGGGCGGCCTCCAGCACCGGGTCGGGTGTCGGAAAATCCGGCTCGCCGATTTCCATATGGATAATCTCTTGCCCCTCGGCCTCAAGCTCTTTGGCGCGCTCCAGCAGTTGCATGACACGGAATGGTTCAATCTGATCAATGCGACGCATGGGGTGCAGTCTAGACAAAATTGGTTATGATTACCGCATGGGAATGGCATGCTCATTGCACGATCAGTTCGAGGCGGCAGCTACCAGAGGCCAGATGTGCCGCATCGTCTATCAGGATACCTATGGCGAGCATCACGCGGTGTTAGCGGTACCGAAAGACTGGCGCGTGCTCGATGGCGTGGAATGGGGCTTTTTTGAGTCCGAAGGCGGTGCGGACATGGAGGTCAGGCTATCCGATATCGTAGCGATTGAAGTGCAGTCCGATTAAATGCCCGTCATCGAATCCATAACGACTGAATGGCTTGAAGCCTTTCACATCATCTTCATGGTGTCATGGTTTGCGGGGCTATTTTACCTGCCGCGTATTTTCGTCTATCACGCCGGGTACAAGGATGGCCCCGTGCATGAGCAATTCTGTGTCATGGAGTCCAAATTATATAAATACATCATGATGCCCGCGATGATTCTGACAGTGGCGATGGGTATGTTGCTGGCTGTGCAGGAATGGGACTATGTCAGTGGTGAAATCTGGTTCTGGATCAAGATGACGCTGGTGACGCTGTTGCTGACTTATCATTTTTATAGCGGCCATCTGGCTAAGGTCTTCGCGGCAGGGAAAAACAGCCGCGATCACAAGTTTTATCGGTTCTACAATGAAGCCCCAACGCTGATCCTGATTGCCGTCGTCATTCTGGTGGTGGTCAAACCTTTCTAGCCACAAGGAAGCAGGGCTGCTTGGCCATGCAGTTCGAATCCCCTATGGCACCGCTTAATAAATTAAAATCATGGGCTAGCATAAGATAAGAAATAGGGTCATGCCTAGTTTAGCGGGTTATCACGTACCAATTTAAGCAGTTTACCATA
>JBHHXG010000016.1:0-29242 GCA_046756985.1 Mariprofundaceae bacterium
CGCTGGCATCTTCTCCCTGGGCCTTCTTCTGACCAATCAGTTTGGAGGCACGATTGCGCTCGGCCAGCAAGACTTCCAGTTCGGTTTTCAGCTCACGCTGACGCAGGTCGAGCCCACGCGCCCGATCCCAAGCGCTTCCCGGAGCGACAATATCAACGCCGCGACGGGCCAGCGCCGCGCCCATCGTATCAAACGACTGGCGAAACTCCTTGCGGTCGATCATTCGGCAGATCCGGCCTCATCAGATTCAGTCCTGTCACTCTCTATGTCGCTGGCACCGGCCTCTTCATCGGCCTGTTTCTCGGCCACACGCACAGCGCCGATAACAATTTCATTATCGGCACAGTCAATCAGCTTCACGCCCTGCGTATTCCGGCCGATCACCGACACGCCATTCATGCGGATACGAACCAGACGACCGGTATCGGTCATCATCATCACCTGATCATCATCCAGTACCACTAGCGCCGCAATCATAGCGCCGTTACGACCGCCGGTCTTCAGCGTGAACACACCCTGCCCGCCACGCTTCTGAACATTGTATTCGGCTACCGATGTGCGCTTGCCAAAGCCATTCTCGGACACCGCCAGTAATGAAGCGCGGTCGCTGACCAGCGTCATGGCAATTACCACATCGCCTTTGGGCATGCGCATGCCGGTCACGCCCCGCGTGCTCCGACCCATCGGACGCGCATCGGTTTCGGCAAAACGGATTGCCTTGCCTCCACTGGAAGAAAGCATGATGTCCTGCTCACCGTTGGAAACCACCACGGCAATCAAATCGTCATCGTCATCAATCTTGATGGCGATAATGCCATTGGCACGAATGTTTTGGTACTCGGACAGGCGCGTTTTCTTGATCATGCCATTCTTCGTCGCCATAACGATGTAGTGCTGGTCATCAAATTCACGAATGGCCAGTGTGGCTGAAATTTTCTCGCCCTTTTCCACCGGCAACAGGTTGACCAGCGCCTTGCCGCGCGCCGCCCTGCCTGCCTGCGGCACTTCATAAACCTTCTTGCGGAACACACGGCCACGGTCGGAGAAGAACAGCAGATAATCGTGTGTGGAAGCAACCATCAGCTGGGTGACAAAATCCTCTTCCTTTGTTGTCATGGCCGTCTTGCCCTTACCGCCCCGCCTCTGTGCACGGTACAGCGAAACAGGGTTACGCTTGATGTATCCCTCATTGGAAATCGTGACGACCATGTCCTCTTCAGTAATCAGGTCTTCAACCGACAGCTCCGCTGTTTCGTCCATGATTTCGGTTTGCCGCGGGTCAGCGTACTGATCACGAACCGTCTCCAGTTCCTCAACAATAACCTGCATCAGCAGTTTATCGTCAGCCAGAACGGCTTTCAAACGGGAGATCAGAGCCTGCACTTCTTCATGTTCAGCTTTAATCTTATCGCGCTCCAGCCCGGTTAGGCGGTGCAGGCGCATATCGAGAATGGCCTGCGCCTGCTTATCGGAAAGTGCAAACTTGTCCATCAGGCCTGTCTTGGCCTCAGCTGCATTCTGGCTGGCGCGAATCAGCTTGATGACTGCATCAATGTTGTCCAGCGCAATCAACAGGCCTTCGAGGATATGAATCCGCGCTTCTGCCTTGGCCAGGTCAAACAGGCAACGGCGCGTCACCACCTGACGACGATGATCAATGAAATGCAGCAGCAGTTCGCGGACGCCGCACAATTTCGGCTGGCCATCCACCAGAGCCAGTAAATTGCAACCAAAATTACATTGCAGCTGCGTATGTTTGTAGAGGTTATTCAGCACCACTTCCGGTATTTCATCTCTTTTCAGTTCGATGGCGATACGCATGCCATCGCGGTCGGATTCATCGCGCAGGTCGGATATGCCCTCAAGTCTTTTATCGCGTACAAGTGAGGCAATATTCTCGATCAAATTGGCCTTGTTAACCTGATACGGCAGCTCGGTAATGACGAGTGCTTCGCGCTTTGTTCTGGGATGAATCTCAACAATGGCCTTGGCTCGCATCGTTACTGAACCGCGGCCCTCAAGAAAGGCAGAACGGATGCCCTTCCTTCCATAGATAAAGCCGCCGGTCGGAAAGTCCGGCCCGGGCATAATCGTCATTAACGCTTCATCATCAATTTCAGGCTGCTGGATCAAGGCGATGGCGGCATTGATAGCCTCGCCGAGGTTATGTGGCGGAATATTGGTGGCCATACCCACAGCAATACCTGTTGAACCGTTAACAAGCAGGTTCGGGAACTTTGCCGGCAGGACCTTGGGCTCGTTCAGCGAATCATCATAATTCGGCGCAAAATCAACCGTATCCTTATCAATATCGGCAAGCAGTTCGGCAGAAAGCCGGCTCATCCGTGCTTCGGTATAGCGCATGGCAGCAGGCGAATCACCATCAACCGAACCAAAGTTACCCTGGCCGTCCACCAGTACATGCCGCATACTCCACGGCTGCGCCATGCGCACAAGCGCGTCATATACGGCCGTATCGCCATGCGGGTGGTATTTACCGATCACATCACCAACGACACGGGCTGATTTTTTGTATGGCTTGTCGTAGGTAGAACCCAGATCCTGCATGGCATACAGAATTCTCCGATGTACAGGCTTCAATCCGTCGCGGGCATCCGGCAGTGCTCTACCTACAATCACGCTCATGGCATAATCGAGATAGGAGCGTTTCATCTCCTCTTCGATCAGCACAGGAACGGCTGGATTCAGTGTCTCTTCCACCATGTCAAACTAGCCCCCAAATATCGATAAAACATTCATGCAATGGTGCCCTCGGCAGGATTCGAACCTGCGGCCTGCCGCTTAGGAGGCGGCCGCTCTATCCAGCTGAGCTACGAGGGCGAAAACGCGCCGGAATCATAGCGATATCCACCCCAAGCTGCACCTATTAGCGTATGTCAGGCATAACTGATGAGGCTGTGTGCTGGCACACCCTGCAACTGGCTTCGTCCCTTGAGAAATTCGAGCTCAACAACAAACAGGCAGGCGACAACTTCCGCGCCAAGCTGATGCACCAGTTTTACCGTAGCAGCAGCTGTGCCCCCCGTCGCCAACAGGTCATCCACGATGATAACGCGATGGCCGGGGGTAAGCGAATCACGATGAATCTCCAGCCGATCCATGCCATATTCCAGCTCATACTCGATTGCATGCACATCTGCCGGCAGCTTGCCGGGCTTACGCACAGTAATCAGGCCTATGCCCAGCTGCTGTGCGAGCGCGGCGCCAAATATAAATCCTCTGGATTCAATGCCAACCACTGCATCAACATCCTGATCAAGCAAACATGCCAGCTGTGAAACAGATGTTGAAAAAGCAGCACCATCCGCCAGTAATGGAGTGATATCTTTGAATACAATGCCGGGTTTCGGAAAATCCGGGATATCGCGGATGTAATCCCGTAAATTGACTGCAACAACTGACGTCATAACACCTCTTCCAGATTCACATGTTCAGATTCAATGAGCATACGCAGCTTTTGCAGGGCGGCAACCTGAATCTGACGGATTCGTTCGCGTGTCACGCCCATATGCTTGCCAATCGCCTCCAGAGTCCACGGATCATCAGTCATATCCATACCATAGCGCAATCGCACAATCTCCCGCTCCTTGTCCGTAAGCTTTTCCATCCATGCACTGATCATGGCATCGCGGATGCTGGTATCAAGGTGGTCATCGGGGAGTTCCGCCCGTTCATCCTCGGTAATATCGTATAACGTGAAGTCGCCATCTTCATGCAAAAGCTGATCCGCACTCTCCGTATGTACTGTTACCCCCATCAGCGTCTGCACACGTTCCGGCGTTTTCCCCATCTGTGCGGCAATTTCATCTTCCGTCGGCTCACGGCCCAGCGCCGCACGGAGTTCATTGGCCATGCGTAACATGGCGTTGAACTCCTTGCCAATATGCACGGGAAGGCGAATGGTCCGGGACTGGTTCATAATGGCCCGTTCAACCGCCTGTCTGATCCACCATGTGGCATAGGTCGAAAAACGGCAGCCATGCACCTCGTCAAATTTCTCAACGGCACGCATTAGGCCAATATTACCTTCTTCGATCAGATCCGAAAGCGGTAGTCCGCGATTGAGATAGCGGCGCGCAATTTTGACGACCAACCGAAGATTGGCATTAATCATATGCTTGCGCGCCTCATCGCTGCCTTTGGCTATTTGGCGCGAAAGCTCAACCTCCTCTCCTGCCGTTAACAGGTCATAGCGTGAGATATCACGCATGTACAATGTCATTGGATCCAGACTGCTGCGCTTGGCCATTTATTCCCTCACCCTAGACAGGGCCCCCTAATCGATTTTGAAGCATATACAAACCACGTCTGACACGCCAATCCTGCATCGGAATTCTTAGTGCTTCGGCAGGTAGGCAAGTGGATCAACAGGGGTTGAACCGCGCCGGACCTCAAAATGCAGATGCGGGCCACTGGCCCGGCCTGAACGACCAACACGGGCGATAACATCGCCAGTACGAACCTGCGCCCCCTTGCGCACCAGATTGCGCTGATTGTGTGCATAAGCCGTGAACAGATCACGGCCATGACGTATGATGATCAGTTTTCCGTAGCCGGTCAGGCGCTGATCTGCATAAACCACTTCACCACTGCCAGCAGCATATACCGACGTCCCTTCCCTGGCGCTGATATCAATACCGTCATGCACGCGGCTACCGCGTCTGCCAAAATGGCTTGTAATCTTTCCCTGAACAGGCCACTTCAGCTTGACCAAACCATGTTTGTTCGCAGCTTGTGTTGTCTTCTTTTTACTTTTGCTTGTCGTTCTTGTTTTTCCGGCCCGACTATTTTTAGGTACTGGAATATAACTCGCACGAGGCGCTGTGCTTGTCAGATAAATATGCTGACCAACATAAATGGTGTAGGGATAGCGGAGGTGATTACGCCGTGCCAGTAAATGATAATCCACGCCAAAACGCTTACCGATACTATAGAGCGTATCATCGGCGCGTACGGTGTAGGTGGCATGCTTGGCTTTGCCTCCGATGCTCCGGGCAACAGATGATATATCGGTCTTGTAGCAACCGACCAGCAACACAGGCAGGAGAAGCAGACAGAATAATCTTAACGCCATAGCCACAGAGTCAAAAAGCCGCCTGCAATCAGCAGCACCACAAGTATCGTCATCAGTTCGAAGTGGCGATCAACGAAGCTGCGCAGACGGTCCCCTCCCCATCGCAACAGGCTGCCTTCCAGATAGAAGCGGGCGCCCCGGGAGACGAGTGAAGCCAGTATAAAACCAGCAAAGGGCAGACCAAATGCGCCAGCTGCTATCGTGATCACTTTGAAGGGGATCGGGGAAAAGCCGGCAATCAGCACAACCCATAATCCGTATTCAGCAAACAGGGCCTGCACATGCTCGAACTCTGCCATGGCACCATAAAAGCGAAGCAGTGGTTCGGCCACGCTGGAAAACAGCATCATACCAATACCATATCCCAATGCGGCGCCAAGCACCGACCCGCTTGTTGCCAGCCCTGCCAGGCGAAGGCCAATATCCGGCCTGCCCAGTGCCAGTGCAATCAGTAACACATCAGGTGGAATCGGAAACACACTGGCTTCAATCACCGCAATGAGGAACAGGGCTACCTGTGCCTGGGGATGGTCAGCCCAGGAAAGCGTCCAGTCATAACATCGTCTCAGCAGGGAACGACTGGAGCGCGTTTCGACCACCGTTTGTGAGTCAGTGATGATTGACTCCTTCGCGAAGCGGCACAAAACTACAGGTGTCGAAATATTCATCGCTAGTTCCCGTTGCCTGCTTGCGCCGGCGGACAAGCCTGTGCTGACCGGACTCACCAACCGGCATGATCAGCATGCCTCCTTCACGTAATTGTTGTATCCACACATCCGACGCAAATCCTCCGGCTGTGACAAGGATGGCGTCAAAGGGGGCATATTCCTCCCAGCCGAGCAATCCATCCGCACATTTTAGCATGACATTGGCGTGGCGTGCCCGGCGAAGATTTTGCCGTGCTTTTTCATGTAGGGTCTGGATACGCTCAATGCTGTAAACACGGCGACATACCCGGGATAACACAGCTGTCTGATAGCCACAGCCCGTGCCAATTTCTAGTACGCGCTCATGCCCCCGAAGCTCCAGCAACTCTGTCATTCGGGCGACCATATAGGGCTGGGAAATGGTCTGTCCCTCACCAATAGGCAGGGCTGAGTCCTGATAAGCATGGCTGACCAGAGCCGAGTCTACAAAAAGGTGTCTGGGAACTGTTGACATGGCATCAAGAACCTTAAGATCATTGATACCACGCGGTATCAATTGCTCGGCAACCATGCGCTTGCGGGGACGCTCATAAGACAGGCCCACACGCAAGGAGCTCATGCACGGCTCCTGCCATTGCAAACCGTGAATAAATGGTCGGGACGAGAGGATTCGAACCTCCGACCACCAGACCCCCAGTCTGGTGCGCTACCAGGCTGCGCTACGCCCCGATTCAAGCCGTCAGGCACATTAGTCAATTGCTAGTCTGTCAGCAGTTTACGTATGGATTCCAACTCTTGTCGAAGCAAGCGCAGTGTTGCCTGAGCATCATTTTGTTCGACAATCTCATTAACATCACCATTGAGGAGACGTTTTTTTGCGCCTCGTATTGTAAAGTTTAAATCGTACAAAAGATGTTTGATCTGCAATACAGCATAGACATCACGGTGGCGGTAAAAGCGCCGGTTGCCACTCTTCTTGACGGGTTTGATATGGCGAAATTCTGTTTCCCAGTAACGCAGCACATGGGGTTCAACCCCGCACAAATCGCTAACTTCCCGTATAGAGAAAAAGAGCTTGTCGGGAAGCTCGGGGACATCAACCCCGGCATTGACGAGACTCTGGACTTGGGGATTCATGACTCTTCCTCAAGCAGTTTCTTTTTCAACAACTGGCTGGAACGGAAGGTGACTACACGGCGCGAGGCAATAGTGATATCACCACCGGTCTTGGGGTTGCGCCCACGACGCGCATGCTTATTGCGCACCATGAAATGGCCAAAGCCTGAAATTTTCACATCCTCGCCATTTTCCAGCGAGTCCCGGATCACATCCAGAACCGCCTCAACGATCTGGCCGGACTCTTTTTTCGACAGCCCGACTCGATCATGCACAATCTTAGCGATCTCTGCTTTGGTCACATTCCCCTCAAGCCTTTGAAAATTACGCTCTTACTGCATAAAACTAGAATTGACTTTATGAAGTGTAACAGAACATATTGATTCGTCAAAGATTTTTCAATAGCTCCTTTTCAAACAACCGGCCGCCCTGTAGACAAAGAAGCCGGTCACAGGCCTGAGCAAGAGGCCTGCTATGCGTCACCATGATGACGGCTGCCGATTCCTCCCGGCAAAGCTGTCTGAGCGTATCAAACACTTCGATAGCCGTTGCTTCATCAAGATTCCCGGTTGGCTCATCGGCCAGGAGCAGGCGCGGCTTTGCCGCCAATGCTCTGGCTACGGCCACCCGCTGCGCTTCACCACCTGACAACCGGGCGGGAACATGCTGCACGCGTTTACCCATATGCAGGCGTTCAAGCAGTTCCCTGCCTCGCTCGGACGCCGAGTGTGCGGGTAATCCTTTTACTAACAATGGCAACATAACATTCTCCAGCGCCGTCAATTCAGGTATCAGATGATGTGCCTGATAAACAAAGCCGATCATTTCATTACGAACCCTCGACTGCGCTGCGGCATTTAGGCCAAATAATGCCTGTCCGTCCAGCTGTGCTTCGCCACGATCAGGCGGTTCCAGCGTTCCCACCACTTGTAATAGCGTGCTCTTGCCAGAACCGGACTCACCCACGACAGCGAGGAACTCGCCCGACTGCAATTCAAGGTTGATGCCCTGCAGAATATGAAGAAGCCCGGAGGGCCCCGCAAAAGCCTTATGAAGATCAGCAACCTTGAGCAACGTCGAAGATGACATTTTCGCCAGCCGGATTAGCTGGACTTGCGATTCATCAGCGTTTTAATGGTGTCTTGGACCCGCTGCTTCTGATAGGCCTCAACAATCTTTCTGACTGTCGGATGGATATCTACAATCTCGTTAAAGTCAGCCCGTGTCAGCTCCATCAATTCAACCCGACTGTCCGCGACCACAGTCGCAGTACGCGGTTTATCCGTCAGCAAGGCAACTTCGCCAAAAAAGCCGCCTTCACCCATCGTTCCCAGCGGGACCTGTTCATTCTGGTTTTGCATGTCACAGGTAAAAATCTTCACCTGTCCGGAGCGGATAAGATAAAATGTATCGCCCGGATCACCCTCTCTCACAATGGTCTCACCCTTGTCAAAGGCCTTGAGTTGAAAGCGGTTTGCCAGCGCCAGCCTGGCATCTGGGTGAACACCTTCAAACACCGGGGTAATGGCCAGAATCCTTGCCAGCACCCGCGCCCGGTAGAAGTCTTCCACGGTTGACTGAATACCCGGGTATCTCTCAACCCAGTTGTCAAAGGTATTTCGGTCAATCATTAATACACTGCAATCGGTTTCGGCAATCGCTACATCGGCATGCTTGATACGTGACATAAACGCATGCTCCCCAAAAAAATCACCCTCGATCAGGTGTGAGAACACCCGACGTTTGCCTGAAGGGTCCTTAATTTCAAGGCGAACATTCCCCATGCCAATCAGATACAGATAACTGCCATGATCCCCTTCTTTATAGATATAGGAATCGGCGGCAACAACCTGCAGTTGCAGGGAATCCATGAATACCTCGAGTTCTTCCCCGGCAAGACCCGAAAGCAGGGGTGTGCGCTCAAAGCTGAGTTTGGCATGGTCCATTTTGCTGATGTCGGTAGTAACCACGCCATCCGTTGCAGAAATCGTACTGATCGCCCAGTCATCGCCGCGCTCGCTGGAAAGATCCTTCAGACGATCCTTGACCTGGGTTTGTTGCGGATCAAGCCGCAGAATAATCTTGTTGATAGCGATAGCCTGGACAATAAACCCCTGTTCGGCATAGGCATTGGCAATTTCAATATAATCCTTGACTGCATTGTCCGTATCGCCCGTTTTCTCCCGCAGTTCAGCCAGCTTTACATGCATACGTATATCGTCCGGCTCTTCCTTGTGCAGTTCGACATAGCACTCCAGCGCCTTCTTGTATTTTCCATCCAGAAGGGCCTTTTTTGCCTTGTTACGTAATTGCGCGATCGACATATTCTCTCTTTGAATCCTCTACTCGTATTTAAGCGCATCAGCAGGTGGAATGCCCGCTGCCCGCCAAGCAGGATAAAATGTTGCCGCAACACCCATCAACAGGCTTACCATAACGATCAGGGCAACAGTAATGGGATCTACGACAGATGGTACGTGATCGATATAATACACGTCGCCGGACAGGAATGTCACGCCCGTAAGCGTTTCAATCCATGCCAGCAGGGCATCCAGCTTCCATGCTAGCAGCAGGCCGAACAGGCTGCCAAAGAGAGTCCCCAGCCCGCTCAACATACCTCCCATCAGCAGAAACACCCGCATCACCGAAGCATGGGTTGCGCCAACTGTCTTTAAAATAGCAATTTCCTTGCGGCGCTCCATGACCACCATGACAAGCGAAGCAACCATATTAAATACTGCCACCAACACAATCAGCGAAAGAATTACGCCCATCACAACCCGCTCGGTTTTCAATGCCTGAAAAAATGACCGGTGTCGCTGCTGCCAGTCGCTAACCCATGCTTGCGCCGGCATTTGTACACGGGCTATCATGGCCACCTCAGCCGCCCTGTCCCGATCTTCCAGGAACAGCTCGATGCCCGTTACCCGATCTCCGAGCCGGTTCAGTCTCTGTACAGCCAGAAGCGGTGTAACGACCATGCCGACATCGTATTCATAGAATCCGGAGTCAAAAATCCCGACAACGGTGAATGCCCGCATACGCGGTGCTGCACCGGATGGGCTGATGCCACCTGATGGCGAGACAAGCCGGACATGGTCCCCCACAACAAGGGCCAGTTTTCTTGCCAGATCTTTTCCTATGACAAGCTGAAAAGGAGAAACCTGCTGATCAAGAAATCTCCCTTTCGTGACATGTGCGGCAATGGCATCGCCACGCGCAACATCCACGCCCTTTAATATTGCCCCCGTCGCCCGGGAACCGTGCGACAGTAACACCTGTGAAGAAATATAGGGTGCTGCCTGGGTAACACCGGGAAGGGTCTCCGCCTGCGCCAACCAGTCCTGCCAGTCCACCAGCGTTTCTTCAGAACTCTGAATATCCACATGTGAAGAAAAACCGAGGATTTTATCCTTGAGTTCGGCATCAAAGCCATACATGACGGACAGGACAACAATCAGTGCCGCGACACCAATGGCTACTCCAGCGGCAGAACTCCAGCTGATCAGCGAAACAAAACGCTCATCCCTGCGTGAACGCAAATAGCGTTTGGCCAGCATCCATTCATAGGGCCTAAGCATGCAAACTTTCACCGACACTCATTCACCACCTCACACCGCCCGAATACGCTGCCATGCTGCGCATCCGGTAGCAGTTGTGCAAACAGAGTCCATTGCAACCCTGCCAGAGGCACAAGCGTAGCCGAATCAGTTTAAATAACGGAAATACAAATACAAATGTGCGATTACAATGGACACGAGCATCAGTCCGAAGGCATGTTTCGTAAATTGCATAAAGCCGATAGGGTGGCCTGCCCGTTGGGCAAAACCGGCTACAATTAAATTGGCTGAAGCGCCGATTAGCGAGCCATTCCCGCCCAGACATGCCCCCAACGCCAGCGCCCACCACAGTGGCATCAGCGCCGACTCACCGCCAAACGTCGGTGCCATATTTTCAATAAGCGGAATCATTGTGGCCACAAACGGAATATTGTCGATCAATGCAGATGCTATGGCCGAAATCCACAGGATGGCGCCGGCAGTGGCATTAAAGTCACCGCCGGTCATATCCAGCGTCTTTTCAGCAAGCCAGGCGATGGCGCCGGTATGTTCCACACCGGTCACAACAATAAACAGGCCGACAAAGAAAAAGATCGTCGTCCACTCCACCTCGGCCATGATACGTTCATAGGCCCTGTCTTTATCATGCAGATCATCTCCCCAGCTTTGTAACAGCAGGAGCATCGCCGCGCCGAACATGGCAATTGTCGCAGGCTCCAGATGAAAGCTGTGCGCTACGGTAAAGCCGCTAATCACAAGGAAAAGTACGATTAGGCTCTTCTTCAATAGAGGAACATCTCTGATGGCCTCTATTTCATTGAACTGCATGACCAGCGCCTGCTTCTCTTCACTGGCTTTCAGATCGCGGCCGAACATGACCCAGATCAGGCCAAGCGTCACAAGGAAGATCACAGGCGTAATCGGCGTCAGATGTGCCAGAAAATCATAAAAGCTCAGGCCTGCCTGCGAACCGATCATGATATTGGGCGGATCACCGATCAGTGTGGCCGTACCGCCGATGTTGGAAGCCAGAATCTCGGCAAACAGATATGGATACGGCCTGACGCCAAGCGCATCGGTGATCAGCAGGGTTACCGGGGCAATCAGCAGTACGGTCGTGACATTATCTAGAAAGGCTGAAAATACTGCCGTAACCACTGCCAGCATGACCAGCACGCCCCACGGCTCCCCCTTTACCAGCTTGGCAGATCGGATGGCGACGTACTGGAACATACCTGTCTTCTGACTGATGGCAACGATCACCATCATGCCGGTCAATAGGCCAATCGTATTGAAATCAATGCCGGCAACCGCCTGTTGTTGCGTAATGACGCCACAAAGAATCATCAGCCCCGCGCCAAGCAAAGAAAGTACGGCGCGATTGAATTTCTCCAGCATAATGGTGGCATACACCACCAGTAGCAGCGTCACTGCCACCCACAGCGGCTCCAGCCCGAAAATCACTGTAGTATGCTGCATTGCTTCGCTAGGCATCAAAAGACTTTGCCGTCACTGTAGAATGCAAGCGATCCAGAATATCGCCGGAGGAGACGATCCCCATCAGCTTGAAAGATTCATCCACAACAAACGCATATTCCCATTTCTCGTGTGCAGCCAGGTTCGATGCCGTAGACAACAGTGATTCATGCTCATTGACCAATAGAGGGTCACTGTCCATCACCTCACTGACCGGCCTGTTCATGATTTCAGAGTAATGCTTCTGTAGCATGCCAATGTCCGGCGCAAAGGGGATGGATGTCATCTCGCCACTGATAATATATTCAGGAACAACATGCCTCAGCATGGATTTGGTCGAAAAAACACCACATATTTTACCTTCTGAATCGATAACTGGAAGAATGCGTAGCTTGCTCTTGCGCATCAGGCTTACCGCCTCACCCACTGTCTGTTCCGGGCTAACCGTTACCAGCGTTTTTATCATGATCGTGTTGACATACATGGTAGCCCCCTAAAAAAAAGCCTGTATGATGCGAAACCGGTCAGGACTCGGGACGCATATGAGGAAACAGTAGCACATCCCGGATCGAATGCTGATCTGTCAGCATCATGATCAGGCGGTCAATACCTACCCCGACACCGGCAGCAGGCGTCATGCCATATTCCAGCGCCCGCAGATAATCGTCATCCAGTGGCGGTGCCTCCAGATCGCCAGCCTGCTTGGCCCTGGCCTGTTCGACAAAACGGCCCCGTTGATCATCCGGGTCATTCAATTCCGAGAAGCCATTGGCGATTTCCTTGCCAGCCACCAGCAATTCGAAGCGGTCGGTCACAGTCGGATCTTCGGCATTGCGGCGCGCCAGTGGAGAAACATCAACCGGATAATGGGTAACAAAGGTCGGCTGTTGCAGTTTTGTCTCGACCAGCTGCTCGAACAGGGCTACCAGATAATGGCCCGCTTGCCAGGTAATTAGCGGCTTGAAATCCGGAATTTCCTGCAAGCAGACCGTAGCCAGCAACCCCTTGTCATTGGCATGACCGCGCAGGTCAGGGCGCTTTTCAAACACGGCTTCATCCAACCGAATCCGTTTAAAAGGCTGGTCCAGCGCAATCTTCTCGCCATCCCACTCAATCTCTGCCTTGCCAAGGCCCTGTGCGACATCCCGGATCAGCGACTCGGTGGTATCCATCGCATCTTCAAAGTTGGCGTAGGCCTGATAAAACTCGACCATAGTGAATTCCGGGTTGTGAGTTGCATCCAGTCCTTCATTACGGAAATTGCGATTGATCTCATAGACGCGCTCAAAGCCGCCAACCAGCAGCCGCTTCAGATACAGCTCCGGTGCAATGCGCAGAAAAAGCTCCATATCCAGTGCATTGTGATGCGTCACAAAAGGCCTGGCGGCAGCACCGCCCGGTTTGGCCTGCAGCATCGGCGTTTCCACTTCCATGAAGCCCTTGTCTTCCAAGCTCTGGCGCAGCAATGAGATAACCTTTGAACGGGTCCGGAATACTTCCTTGGACTTCGGTGTTACCAGCAGATCGACATAACGCTGCCGATAACGAATCTCCTTGTCACTCAGGCCATGCCATTTCTCCGGCAGAGGGCGAAGGCACTTGGACACCAGCTCGATATGGGAGGTTCTAACCGATAACTCACCGGTTCGGGTACGGAAAAGTATGCCCTCTGCACCGACAATATCACCGAGATCCCACTTTTTGGTCGGGTTGTAGACATCCGCGCCCAGCACGTCGCGGTTCAGAAAAAGCTGAATGCGTCCATCCTGATCCTGAATATGAACAAAGCTGGATTTACCCATGACCCGGTGCGCCATGACACGTCCGGCCACCCGGACCGTGACCGCGTCGCTGTCCAACTGATCTGTATCGTGATTGCCATACTGCTCGAGTATCTCGCTACTACAGGTATCCGGCCGCCATGTGTTCGGATAAGCGAAACCATCGCTGCGCAGACCGACAAGTTTTTCACGCCGGACCCTGATTTGTTCACTCTGCTCCGGATCTGTCTCAGTCATAAAATGCCAGAATCAGAGGCGGCTGTGCAGGTCCACATCCCCAAAAAAGAAAGCGAGCTCAATAGCTGCATTCTCCTCGGAATCGGAGCCATGTACGGCATTGGCATCAATCGAATCGGCATGGTCGGCACGAATCGTGCCAGCCTCTGCTTCTTTGGGGTTCGTGGCTCCCATCAACTGGCGATTCAGGTTCACGGCATTCTTGCCCTCCAGCACCATGACCAGTACCGGGCCGGAACTCATAAATGTGCACAAGTCTTTATAAAACGGTCTGTCTTTATGCACCGCATAGAATCGGCCGGCTTCTTTCGCCGTCAGATGCAGCATGCGCATTGCAATCACGGACAAGCCGTTTTCCTCAAAACGACGGACAATATCCCCGATGACGTTTTTAGCGACAGCATCCGGCTTGATAATGGAAAGCGTACGTTGAATTGCCATTTGAATAGTCCCCTCATGTCTTTGTAATCATCAGCTTAATGAGAGGCGGCAGTCTAGTCCTGCCGGGTCAGACTTCAAGCACCTCAATATGCGCTGGAGCTGGCCTGCACAATTCCGCCACCGAGCAACTCATCGCCGGCGTAAAAGGCTGCTACCTGCCCCGGCGCTGTGGGTTTCTGGAGCGTATCAAACGTGGCGTGCACATCACTGTTCATATTCAGCGAACATGATGCAGGCTGCATCTGATAACGCACCTTGGCCGTAATTGCCTCTCCTGCCTCAGGTTTGCGTATCCAGGCCATTTCACCTACATCCACCTCGTTGATCATCGCATCCTCAGGTGGCGCGACAACGACACGCGCTGTATTGCCATCCAGGGCCACAACATGCCATGGCCCGCCGGAAAGATTCAACCCCTTGCGCTGTCCCAGCGTGTAATGGGCAATGCCTTCATGCCGACCGAGAATGGTGCCCCCCTCGTCCATAATATCTCCCGCCCTGAAACCGGCTTTTGCTCCCTCCCGCTTAAGAAAGGCAATGCGGTCGCCCGCCGGGATAAAACAGATGTCCTGGCTTTCATGTTTGCCGGCCGTGAGCAGATTGAAATGCTCGGCAAGCAGGCGCGTGCCATCCTTCTGCAAATGTCCGACCGGAAACAGAATACGTTCCACCTGCTCGCGGCGGGTTGTGGCCAGAAAATAACTCTGATCCTTTTTTTCATCACTGCCCTTGTAGATGCGCACGCCAAGCTCGTCATCGCGGCGCTGCACATAGTGGCCTGTGGCTATAAATTCGGCCTCCAGTTTGTCAGCCGCCTCCAGCAAAGCGCCGAATTTTACAAAGCGGTTACAACGCTCACACGGATTCGGCGTACGCCCGGATTCATAATCGTCAATAAACGGTTCGATTACGTCGCGGCGAAATGCATCTCGCATATCCATCGCGTAAAACGGTATGCCAATCTGATCTGCCACGCGCCGCGCATCATAGGAATCTTCCAGCGAACAGCAGGAACCATGACCCGATACTTCATCCCGTGAATAGTCCCAAACGTTGAGAAACACGCCCAGCACATCCGCACCGGCCCCTTTCAGCAGCGCCGCCATCACCGATGAATCGACACCGCCGCTCATGGCAGCAATGATGCGCACACCTTTCAGATGTGACAGATCAGGAATCAATCCCTTGATATTAACCAAACCGGACATCAGCGAATTCTAATCAGATAGCAGATATTTTCCACAGGAGGCAAGGAATACAATCGATTATGGCTTGTGCAGTTTTGCCATAAAGAAGCCGTCATGCGTTTCACCTGGATAAAGCCGCTGCATGGCTTGCAGCTCGGGAAAACCTTCTACCACCTGCTCATTTTCTTCGGGGTGAATGGAGCAAACGGCATAAACAAGCCATCCTCCGGGTTTAAGTACCCGAAGCGCTTCAGCAAGCATCGTTTTCTGCAAAGCCGAATGACGATCCACATCTTCCTTGTCATGCAGAAACCTGGCGTCAGGATGACGGCGCAGTACGCCCGATGCGGAACAGGGCGCATCCAGCAAAATCCCATCCACTGAAGCATCCGGTATGGGCAACTTCATCCCGTCCGCCTGTAACAGATGTACATTCTGGCAACGCAAACGATCAAGGTTCTCTGCCAGCTTCGGAATCCGCTTCGCATTGATCTCCACCGCAACAATGCGGGCATCCGGGAAGCGATGTGACAACACTGCTGTCTTGCCACCGGGAGCGGCACAGATATCCAAAAGCATGCTATCCGGCTTCGGCACACCCAAAGCCGTCACCACTGTCTGTGCCGCCTGATCCATAACCGTAAACGCGCCCACGCCAAACCCCGGCAGCGCAGCCACATCCGTCCCTCCAGGCAACAGTACGGCATAAGGGGATAATTCACCTGCGGTTGCTCCGATGCCAGCCTCCCGCATCTTGGCCATCCACGCATCACGACCTTCAAACACAGCAACACATAATGGCGGCGGAGTTCTGAATGCCTGACAAAACCGCTGCACGATATCCGCACCGAATGCATCCCGCCATGATGCATAGAGCCACCTGGGCAATTCAGCCCGCTGGTGGGGTTTCAGTTTGGCGGGAGATTCACTTGCTGAAACCTTGCGAAGTACGGCATTGACCATGCCCGATGCTTTCGCATCTCTTGATTTTACAGCTGCGACGGTCTCCCCCACCGCCGCATGTACCGGCACACGCATGTGACGAATCTGATAAGTCCCGGCAAAAAGAGCCAGACGGGGGAACTCATCCGGTTTCTGTTTAAGGTAGCGGGAAAAATCGGCTTCCAGTGAGAAATAGCGGCGCAGCACCCCGTAAACCAGCTCATGCAGAAAGCGACGATCGCGTGGGTCCAGCACGGCTTTCGAAACAGATGCATCAAACAGCTGATCGGCCTTCTGCCGGTGATTCAATACCATATCGAGAATCTCGACAGCCTGCTTGCGCACATTCATGCGCGAACGCTACACACGCCAGGATGCTTGTGCAGCAATGACAGGAAAGCTATAGCGGACGGCGATTCCTGAGCATATTTAGCAGCAGGTAGGCTGCCGCTGCTGCGGCGAGATGTTTCATGGTGTGGCCACTAATGATGCCGGTCAGATCAAACATCTGCCTATCAAGAAACTCGAATGCCTTGGCCAGCACATAGCAGGCCAGAACCCCCAATAGATCCCCGGTGCGCGTATAGCGGGCGGGAAATAAAAGCACCATCAGCGGTATGGCCAGCATGGGAAAGAATTGTACAAGTGCGTAAAAACGCAGATCACCCTGGCCGGCGAGCTCCGAAACATGCCAGTAGATCACGCTGGCTATGCCTGCCAGAAGCAAGGGGCCGCACAGCCAGGTACCCAGTCTGACGCTGATGCGCTCGGCAATGGTAATCGCCAGAAAAGACATGAACGCCGCAGACATCGGCAAACGGTCCCAGGTCAGCGTCGCGTGGGAAGGTGAAAGATGGTAGTAGGCCGAACCCGCGCCGATCATCAGGACGGACAGATAAAAAACGGCGTATAGCAGGCGTTCCCGCGCATCAGCAAATCCTGCCGCGCCCTTCGCGGATGCCAGAAAGATCAGGCCCGCCGCGCCGATCAGCACAAAAGCAAGGCTGGAGAGCACATTCCACATATTCGGCACACCAAGGATTTCCCGCGCATCGACAAACTGATGGTAGGCGGGGTTTTCAGGTACCGGCGGCAGCGACAGCGCCGCAGCAAGAGAGACGATCGCCAGCACGACAATCAGCCCGGCGCGTGCATATTCAGAGCGGAACATATTGCGATGAATGCCGCTCATCTCCCGGCATGATGTATCGGGCGATATGTGAATATTTCAGGTTCCAAATACCAGCCCGGACACATCCTGCACGCCGCGCAGAAACACGCCGGCATCCATGGCCTTTTTCCCCTCCGGCTGCACATCGAGCGCCCGATAGATTGAGCCATCGCCACAGGCAATATCCAGGTAGCTTTCATCCACCACGGTGCCGGCAGACATCATCGTGGCACCGGACAGAATCTCGCCGCGAATGATTTTCAGCCACTTGCCGCGATACTTCGTCCTCGCGCCGGGCCGGGGAGAGAAACAGCGTACCTGCCGGTCGATCAATGATGCAGGCTGGTTCCAGTCGATGATGCGTTCCTCATTTGTCAGCTTTTTGGCATAAGTTACTCTGGACTCATCCTGCGGCACCGGCTTCAGTTTGCCCGCCACAATGTCCGGCAGCGATTCCAGCAGCAGCATGGCTCCCATATTGGCCAGCCTGTTCCGGAGTTCGGCGCCCGTTGTTTGCGGCCCGATGCTGATTCTTGCCTCGATATAAACACCACCGGTGTCCAGCCCCTCTTCCATGCGCATGATGCACACGCCTGTCTCGGCATCGCCGGCCAGAATGGCCCGTTCAATGGGCGCCGCTCCCCGCCAGCGCGGCAGCAGCGAGGCATGCACGTTGACCGCCCCGCAGCGAGGCGCATCCAGCCATGGTCGTGGCAGAATCATGCCGAAGGCCACGACGACAAGCACATCGGCGTCCCTGCCTTGCAGCCATGCCAATGCTTCGGGGTTATCGCGCAGGCGTTCCGGAGTAATTACCTCAATGCCTGCCGCCACGGCTGTCTGTTTGACCGGAGATGGCGTCAGCCTCATACCGCGTCCGGCCCGCCGGTCCGGTTGCGATACCACACCCACCACATCCATGCCATCGGCGTCCAGCAATGCCTGCAGGCAGTGCACAGAAAAGGCGGGTGTGCCGGCAAAGACGATACGCACTACTGCCCCTGCATTTTTTTGCGTTTCTTCAGCCGCTTCTTGATAAGTTTCTGTTTCAGAATGGAAAGTTTATCGATAAACAGCTTGCCATTAAGGTGATCGAATTCGTGTTGCAGCGCCACGGCCTGGAAGCCATTGAAATCCGCTTCATGCCGGTTTCCCTCAAGATCGTACCACGCAATACGCACCGCCGCCGGGCGGCTGACTTCCTCATAAACTTCCGGCACAGACAGGCAACCCTCCTCGAAAACAGCCATTTCCTCGCTTTGGAAAAGGATTTCGGGATTGATCCATACTTTCAGATCGTGGTCTGTCTCCCCGTTACATTCCACCTCTTCGTAACGGCCGCTTCGCCAGCAGGTATCGGTGACCGCCACACGCAAGGGCACGCCGATCTGTGTGGCGGCCAGGCCCACGCCAGGTGCATCGTACATGGTATCGGTCAGATCTTGTACAAGCTGCCTGACCTCATCCGCTGTTGGATCGGTTACAGGTGCTGCTACCTCGCGCAGGCGTTTGTCCGGATAGGTCAGAATTTCACGTATGGCCATAAGGCTGCACAGACTATCTGAATATCGCTTCCACTGTCAGCTACAAGGCTTGTTATAGACGAAGTTGGCTGCTACAGGCGGCTGATATGCACCTGTGACTGCAAATACTCCATCAGTTCATCATCCGCTACTTTGGTGTAGTCCTTTTCAACATGCCCGCTCACCAGTTTGCTGAGATGGCCATTGATGTGCTTGTTGAGCATACCATGAAAATGTGGCGGCGCTGCCAGCAACAGGCGCCCGAACTGGTTCGTTGCACGGCCATGTTCCAGTTTGTCAGCAAGTTCGCGGGCAAACTGCTCACTTTCATATTCCCTTGGGTCCGTACTTTCGGCGTAGGCGCCATGCGCCGTACCGATATTACTGCTCTGGTAGTGCCCGGGACGGTCCGATGTTAACGCCTGTCCTTTTTCCCTGCTTTGCGGATGAGCAAACTCGCTGATGCGCTGCATACCGTCGCTTCCAAGACTGAACAGGCGTGCTTCACTACTGTTGGCTACAAGAATCCAGGTCGTTTCCATATTTGCCCCCTATCGAATCATAAGGAATCGCGTTGATGGCCTATGGATATTATAGCCTGCAAGGATGTGTTCTGCCTGCAGAGAGCAGCTGAGAGGGCCGGAAAAGGCTGGATGGAGCCCGGCCAATCTTAGAAAGTACCTCCGTTCCAGCCCCACATGTGACGCTCGGGACCGGCGAACTCGATATACACGCGCCCCTGCTCGATGCCGAGTTCCCGTTCCATGAAATGACACAATGCCGCCGACAGTTCATCGGTGGCATCGGCCGGCATACCCAGGCTTTTCAGCTGCAGATAGGCCAGTGGCGCATCGGAACCGGCAAAAAGCATCGGTTCCCCTGCCTGCAGGGCGACCATAACATAGCTTTCCGGCTTACCCAGTGCATCGGCGGCCGTTTCCGATGCCTTCTTGAGAAATTCGGCCTGCTTGTCCGCACAGATAGCGACATTGGTATGAATATTCAGATATGGCATCAATGACCTCCCGGGATATCTTCATCCTTGAACTTGTGTTTGTTCTTTCGATAGCGCTTGGTGGCAAAAAAACCGGCCCACCAGCAGAAAGCACCCAATGGCAGCATCAACAGCCACAGCTTCCAGTCCATTTAATTGCCTGCTGCCTCGGGCTCGGCCACCATGGCTTCCTCCGACCTTGTCCTGGCCTTCTGCAAGCGGCGGTCAATAAGCCTGACGGCAACAAGGATAAAACCAAGCGCAATAAAGGCGCCTGGCGGCAGGATAAACATCAGAAAATCAGGATAGGCCTCTCCCAGCACAG
This sequence comes from Mariprofundaceae bacterium, assembly GCA_046756985.1. Taxonomy (GTDB): domain Bacteria; phylum Pseudomonadota; class Zetaproteobacteria; order Mariprofundales; family Mariprofundaceae; genus JBHHXG01. The sequence goes on from JBHHXG010000016.1 coordinate 20,496, forward strand.
ACATGCCAAATAACTGCCCCTGGCCCAGCAGTTCACGCACCCCGCCCAACACCATCAATGCAAACGTGAAACCAAGCCCGATCCCCAGCGCATCTAGCACTGAATCAGATACGGAATTTTTGCTGGCAAAGGCTTCGGCCCGGCCAAGAATGGCGCAATTGACCACGATCAGTGGAATAAACAGGCCCAAAATCAGATACATGTCGTGCATCCAGGCATTCATGGCAAGGCCCACAACGGTTACAAAGGCGGCAATAATCGTGATATAGGCGGGAATGCGCACATTCTTCGGAATGGCGCCACGCACCAGTGATACAACGGTATTCGAGCCGAGTAGCACAAGCACGGTAGCCGCCCCCATCCAGAAGCCGTTTTCCGCTGAAGTAGTCACCCCCAGCAGCGGGCACATGCCGAGCAGTTGCACGAAGATGGTGTTATTATGCCAGAAACCATCGGCGAAGATGCCTGCCCTGCTCATGGTACGCCTCCATTCTGCCTGTTGACTGCTGCTCCATCATTGACAGCGGAAAGTATAGCCTGCCGATGCATGCGGAAGAATTCCAGCCCTTTGCGAACCGCCTTGATCACCGCACGCGGGGTGATCGTCGCGCCGGTGAACTGGTCAAAATCACCACCATCTTTTTTCACCGCCCAGCGGACACCCTCGATGGTGTGACCGATAAAGCTGTCCAGCCAAGGCTGGTTTTTGACAATACCATCGCCCAATCCCGGTGTTTCACGGTGATCGGTAATACGAATGGCATAAATGCGCCCACTCGGTGCCACGCCCATCAAAATACGAATCGAACCGGAATAACCATCCGGGGCCACGGTCTCCCACGCCACACCAACAATCTGCTGCTGTGCATCCCTGCCTGGGTAAACAGCAACTGCATCCGGCCCGATCCTGATGACATCATCCAGTGGATCGTTGGCATGTTCCGGCAACACCTGTTGCAAGGCGCGGTGCAGCGCCTGCCGCTTGGCTGCGGCAATGGGTTCGCGGGTTGCCATATCGGTCAATCCCAACAGCAGCGTCGCCACAATGGCGACAACACTGAGTGCAGCCACCATCTGCCATTGCTCGCGTTCGATTCTCATATTCTCATATACTGTCATCCTGACCATGACCATAGACGCGAGGCCGGCAATAATGGTCGATCAGCGGCACGGCGCAGTTCATCAGCACGACGGCAAACATCGCTCCCTCGGGATAACCGCCAAAGGTGCGGATGCACCAGGTCAACACGCCGCAACCGATGCCAAATACAATCTGCCCCAATGGCGTGACCGGCGAGGAAACCGGATCGGTCGCCATGAAGAAGGCACACAGGATCAGGCCTCCGGCCAGTAGATGGAAAAATGGCGGCGCATAATGATTCGGGTCAATCATGTTGAAAGCAGCAGCCAGCAAAATCACCGTCGCAATATAGGAAAAAGGGATATGCCACGTAATGGTATGCCTTGCCAGAAGATAAATACCGCCAATCAGCAGCGCCAGTGCGCTGGTTTCCCCCAGACTGCCCGCCTGACGCCCCAGGAAGGCATCAATGTAGCTGTAATCATAGCTGCGCAGCGCCTCAACTACGCCAAGGCCCCGACTCCATTCGGTTTTCACATGCCCCAGCGGGCTGGCCATGGTGATGGCATCCAGCGAAAGTCCGATGGATTCCGGGCCGAGCAGAAACAGCGACAGACAGACCGAAAAGTCATACAGATTCACGACCGGCGCACCGACATGCATGGGAACCACCCATGCCGTTAAATGCAACGGAAATGAAATCAGCAATATGACGCGTGCCGAAAGTGCCGGGTTAAACAGATTGTAACCGAGACCGCCATACACCTGCTTGCCAAGGACGATAGCCAGCATACTGCCAAGCAGTGCCATCCACCACGGGATATAGGCTGGAAGCGTCAAGGCCAGAAACAGTCCGGTCAGCGCCGCCGAACCATCACCCAGTGCCGCCACAGAGCGTCGCATTAACTTCAGGCAGAGCCATTCGGTAAATATGCAGGCCAGCATGCACAGCACGATAAGAAACACGGCCAACCAGCCGAACAGATAGACACTGACAATGCCTGCCGGTATCAGGGCCAGCATCACTGTCAGCATGGTCATACGCACCGTATTGCCGCCATGCAGATGCGGTGAACTCATAATCGTCATGCCTGATCTCCCGCTGTGTCTTCTGCTGAAGGGGCTTTCTGTGTCTCCCTGTCTGCCGGTTTATGCTCTGCACGTACCCTGGAACGTCTGGCGGCGCGTTCCGCCTTTTCATGCGCGATGCGGGCTTCTCTGGCCTCTGTGCGAATGCGTGAGAGCTCGGCAAAACTCTTTTCACGTGAGATCTTGCTGACCTGTCCCTTGGCATAACGGTAATAGTGCACCAGCGGGATATTCGATGGGCAGACATAGCTGCAACAGCCACATTCGATGCAGTCGAACAGATGGTATTCCTGCGCCTTGTCAAACTGGTCATGCTTGCAAAAACGGGCCAGATCGTTCGGTACGAGACTTGCCGGGCATACTTCCACACAATGGCCGCAGCGGATACAGGACTGTGGTTCCACATGCGCCTCATTCATGCTGTCATTGTGCATAAACAGCAGACCGGTTGAGGATTTTACAACTGGTACATCCACGCTGAGCAGGCGCTCACCCATCATGGGCCCACCATGCAGCACATCGCCGCCGTCAAAATCCATCACACCATGCTGGGCAAATACATGCCGTATGGATGTACCGATACGCACGCGTGCATTTCCGGGACGTTTAATGGCATCACCACTCACCGTCACAACACGTTCGGTCAATGGGCGCCCTAGTACGACCGCTTCATGGATTGATTTCGCCGTGGCTGCGTTTTGGCAGAGCACGCCAACATGCATTGGAAGTTTGCCAGCCGGCACCTCCCTGCCAATCAGAGAACGAATCAGCTGTTTTTCGCTGCCCTGCGGATATTTCGTCGGCAAAACACTGATGTTTACCGTGTCATTCCGGTCCAGATCATCAATGACCTTCTGCATGGTCTCAACCGCATCCGGCTTGTTATCCTCAATCGCGATCACCGCCTGCACGGCGCCTGCAATATGCATCATGACATCCAGACCGCTGATGATGCTGTCGGCTTCTTCCAGCATCAGCCGGTGATCATTGGTCAGATACGGCTCACACTCAATACCATTGATGATGACCGTTTCTATCGGATGTTGTTTATCCCTGATCAGCTTGATGAAGGTCGGAAATACCGCGCCGCCCAGACCGACAACACCACATAAGCGGATGCGATCGCGCACCTCGCCGGCATCCCGCTCACGGTAATCGGGCCAGGGATCCAACCCCGTCTCCCACTCATCCTTGCCATCCGGTTCGATAAACATACATGGCATCCCCAGTCCTGAAGGATGCGGAATCGGATGCTCCTCGATTTTGACCACCTTGCCGGAGGTCGGCGCATGCACCGGAGCCGATACATAGCCCTGGGCCCTGGCAATTTTCTGTCCGCGTTTCACCGTTTCGCCAACATCCACCAATGGCGAACAGGCTTCACCGATATGCTGTTTCATCGGCACAATCAATGCCGATGGCAACGGACAGTCGCCAATGGGTATAACCGCCGAAAGCTTGTCCTGATCGGGATGGACGCCGCCCGGGAAGCCCTGCCAGTCCAGGCCCAGTTGATCAAGCAGAGTACGGCGCATGCATGCTCTTCCTTTCTTCGGCGACTTCCGCACGGTGGGTCCCCGGCAACGGCCAAGACCAGTGCTCCAACAGTTCCGGCTTAAGCACCATATCGATGCAATCAACCGGGCAGGGTTCAACACAGAGCACACAGCCGGTGCAATGATCTGAAATAATGGTGTGATACTGCTTTGGTGCGCCGATGATGGCATCCACCGGACAGGCCTTGATGCAAAGCGTACAACCGATGCATTCGTCCTCGCGGACAAAAGCAACCATCGGCGCAGCAGGTTCTTCTTCAATAGCTTTGGGCACCACACCCATTAAATCGGCAATGGCAAGCATGGTCCGTTCACCACCCGGAACACAGTGATTGACGTCCGCTTCGCCATGCGTCACGGCATCGGCATAGGGCTTGCAGCCCGGGTAGCCGCATTGTCCGCATTGCGTCTGCGGCAGCAGTGCATCAATTTTATCAGCAATCGGATCACCTTTGATGTGAAAAATACGCATGGCCACAGCCAAAACGACACCCGCAATCAATGCAAATGCTCCAAATGACAGGACAGCATATAAAATCTGGCTCATTGTGACAGTTTGGCTCCGGAGAGAGATTGATGCTCTTTATTTATTGTCAAACTTTTGTGGATTATCTTGCAGTTATCATGCTTATATCTTGACCAGGCCGGCAAAACCCATGAACGCCAATGACATCATGCCTGCTGTAATCAGGTTGACTGGCGAACCTTTGAACAGATCAGGCACAGGAGAAGTATCAATCCGCTCCCGCAGGCCCGCGAACAGCACAAGTACCAGCGAGAAGCCAAGTGCTGCGCCAAAGCCGTAAAGTGCGGAACTTAAAAAGGTCTGTTCCTGCTGTACATTCAGGATCGCCACACCGAGCACGGCACAGTTTGTCGTAATCAAGGGCAGAAAAATTCCCAGTGCCTGGTACAATACCGGACTGACCTTGTGAATCATCATCTCAATGAACTGCACCAGCGAAGCAATAATCAGAATGAAGAAAATCGTCTGCAAATACAGCAGGTCCAGCGGTATCAGCACATACTGCTGAATCAGCCATGACGCGGTGGATGCCAGCGTCATGACAAACAGTACGGCAAACGACATGCCAATGGCTGTTTCCACCTTGCCAGATACGCCCAGGAAGGGGCAAATGCCAAGAAACTTTGTCAGTACGAAATTATTGACCAATACGGCAGACAGCAGGATTAACGCGAATTCATTCATGGAGCGGCAGTATAGTGTCAGTTGTCATGTGCGTACACCGCTGGAATGACACACTTTTTTGTGCGGCTATGGTATACTTGACAAAAATGGTCTGGATTAAGACGATGCCTGTCCAGGAGTGACGCATGCCAACAGAAGCACAGGTGCTCAGAGCCCTCTCAAATATCATCGATCCCGATTTCGGCAGGGATATTGTTGCGCTGGGTTTTGTTAAGGATATCCGAATCGATAGTGGGAAAGTCTCATTCACCATTGAGCTGACGACTCCTGCCTGCCCGGTGAAAGAGGAATTCAAACGCCAGGCCACCGAACTGGTCGCCGCAATTGCAGGCGTGAATGTCGTCAACGTGAACATCACGTCAAAAGTGCAGGCACATGTGCCACAGGGGACACAGGCCATCCCCGGTATCAAAAACATCATTGCCGTGGCTTCTGGCAAAGGAGGCGTCGGCAAATCCACCACCGCCGTCAATCTGGCCGTCGCACTGGCCCGGAGCGGTGCCAAGGCAGGACTGCTGGATGCCGACATCTATGGTCCTTCCATCCCCCGCATGATGGGCCTGGCTGGACATAAACCGGAGGTTGATGTCGAACAAAAGGCCATATATCCGCTTGAGAATTATGGCGTAAAGACTATCTCCATCGGCTACCTGATCGAGGAAGATCAGGCCATGGTCTGGCGCGGACCAATGGTGGCCGGTGCGTTGTCGCAATTGCTGAGCGATGTTGACTGGGGCGAGCTTGACTATCTGGTGGTGGACATGCCACCGGGAACGGGCGATGCACAACTGACGCTTTCGCAAAAGGTGCCGGTCTCTGGCGCAGTCATTGTCACTACGCCTCAGGACATTGCGCTGCTTGACTGTAAAAGAGGCATCGAAATGTTTGCCAAGGTCAACGTACCGACGCTGGGTATTGTCGAAAACATGAGCGTGTTTGTCTGTCCGCATTGTGGCGAAAAGAGCCATATATTTGCAGAGGGAGGCGCAGACCGTCTTGGTGAACAATACAAGACCGAGGTGCTGGCTCATATCCCGCTGGATATCCGCATTCGCGAGAATTCAGATACCGGCACGCCGATCGTTGCCGCTCATCCGGACTCCGAACAGGCTGAAATCTACCACCACATGGCCGGCGAAATCGCCCGCAAAATCAGCGTGCTGAACAGCCGCAGGATTGACATTCCGATCAGGGCGGCATCCTCTTAACTTAGCAGCAGTCCCGTCACAGAAACAATCGACGCTCTCATGTCTGGCTATGTCAGACGTCCCGTCGTACAATCGAGATAAACGCCAGACAGACTGAAGAGGCAGGAGCATGCCGAAAAACGATATGATCATCCGAATTGCCGGTGACGGCGGCGAAGGCATCATCTCCTGCGGTGACTTCATCGCCGCCGCCTGCGCCCGTGCAGGGCTTGAAATCTTCACGTTCAAGACCTTTCCGGCCGAGGCGCGCGGTGGATACGCCATGTATCAGGTCCGTGCCTGCACGGAGACTCTCCATAGTCAGGGTGACACCTTCGACATCTTCTGCGCCCTGAACAGCGAGGCCTATGAAATCAACAGGACGCATCTGCTTCCCGGCAATGCCTTCGTCCACGATGCCGATTTTGAGCCCGAGGTGCCGGAGGGGGTGCACGCCTATGCCATCCCGATGACCAAAGTATCCAAACAACTGGGCTTTAGGAAAGCCAAGAATATGGTGGCGCTGGGAGCACTATCGCATCTGCTGGATATTCCCGCCGACCATTTGAAGGACGTGCTTGCCAAAGCGTTCAAGCCTCTGGGTGAAAAGATCGTGCAAACGAATCTCGATGCCTTTGACAAAGGCGTAGAACATGCGGCGGCACTGAAAAAGACCGATGACTGGCGGCTTTCCAAGGGTAAAAAAGCAAAAGATGTCATCATGCTCTCGGGTGATGAAGCAGTGGGACTGGGCGCGCTGATCGCCGGTCTCGGGTTTTATGCCGCCTATCCGATCACACCGGCCAGCGACATCGCCCATTATCTGGCCAGGCATCTGCCGAAAACCGGCGGTACGGTGATCCAGGCCGAGGATGAAATCGCCTCGATCTCACAGGTGATCGGCGCATCATGGGCCGGCAGAAAGGCCATGACCGCCACAAGCGGGCCGGGGCTGTCACTGATGGGCGAGATGCTGGGCTTCGCCTTCATGAGTGAAACACCGGTGGTCGTTGTTAATGTGCAGCGTGGCGGGCCTTCCACGGGTCTGCCCACCAAGCATGAGCAGTCTGACCTGTTTGTCGCCATCCACGGCAGCCATGGCGATGCCCCCCGCATCGTGCTGGCGGCGGCGGATGTCGGAGAGTGCCTGCACCTCACCGTGGAAGCGCTGAACCTTGCCGAAACATATCAATGTCCGGTGATTCTGCTCAGTGACAGCTCGCTCGCCTTCTGCAAACAGGCTATCCCCCGCCCCGATCCGGCCGCCTTCGACGTGAAAGAGCGCAGGCGCTGGCATGGCAAGGGGAAATACCGGCGCTATGCCCTGACCACGGACGGCATCTCGCCCGTCGCCGATCCGGGCACCCCGGACGGCTTTCACATCGCCACGGGGCTGGAGCATGACGAAACCGGCAAGCCCTCCTATGTGCCGGAGAATCACGAGCACATGTCGGCCAAGCGTTTTACCAAGCTCAAATCACTTAGCCAGCACTTTCCCCCGCCGGAAATGGATGGTGACGCGACCGAACAGGCCGATGTCGGCATCATCTGCTGGGGCAGCACCATTGGCCCCGCGCGCGAGGCGGTGGCACGGCTGAGAGCCGAGGGCATGCGTATCAAGGGCCTTTATCCCCGGCTCCTCTGGCCGTTGCAGGCGGAGCAGATCAAGACATTCACCAGTACCTGCGACCGGATTCTGGTGCCCGAAGTGAACCACCAGGGACAACTGGCCCGCCTGATCCGGGCGGAAACCGGCATTGATCCGGTTTCCTTCACCATCTGCGGCGGCCTGCCGTTCACGCCCGGACAGATTACCGAACACATCCGGGAGATCGCATGAAGACGCATCACGAAGTCACCGACTACAAATCCTCCATCCGGCCGGTATGGTGTGCCGGCTGCGGCAATTTCGGCGCGCTTTCCGCCATTTACCATGCCCTGACCGAGCTTGATATCGAGCGGCATAAGATGGTCGATATCTCCGGCATCGGCTGCGCCGCCCGTACCCCCTATTTTCTCGAATCCTACAAGATGCATACGCTGCACGGCCGGGCAGGGCCGGTAGCTACCGGCGTGCAACTGGCCAATCCGGAACTGACGGTCATGGTCACCGGCGGCGATGGCGACGGCTTTGCCATCGGTGGCGGCCACATGCCGCATCTGGCACGCCGAAACGTCAATATCACCTATGTGCTGATCGACAACCATCTCTATGGCCTGACCAAGGGCCAGGCCTCGCCGACCTCACACGCGGGCATGAAAACCAAGTCCACGCCTTACGGCAGCCCGGATGCACCGGTCAGGCCGCTGGCCTACATGCTCACCTACGGGGCCAGCTACATCGCACAGGGCTTTGCCGGCGATCCGAAAATGTGTGCCGAACTGATCAAGGGCGGGCTGGAGCACAAGGGCTTTGCCTATGTACATATCCTCAGCCAGTGCCCGGCCTTCAACAAGGAGGAAACCGTCAAGTACCTAAGGGGCATCATCCGGCCGGTACCGGAAGATCACGATGTAACCGATGCGGATGCGGCCAAACAACTGCTCGATGCATTCGGCGAAAAACAGCCACTGGGCCTGATTTACCGGACAGAGCGACCGACGCTGGATGAACACATGGCCGA